>CAJXSB010000260.1 GCA_913060435.1 uncultured Desulfococcus sp. | reverse complement strand
GGGCGCCCGCCGCTTTGGACTCCACACCATGCTCGCCTCCAACGAACGCAATCACGCCTACATGATCCAGACCGCCGAGATGCTGCTCTCGCTCATCGAAGAGATCCACGCCGAAACCGGCATCGCATTCGAGTTCATCAATATCGGGGGCGGCCTGGGAATCCCCTACCACCCCGACGATCCCCCCCTCGACATCACCGCCATGGCAGTGGGCATCATCCAGCGCCTCGACCGCTTCCGGGAGGATAACGGCTACGCCCCGAAGCTTTTTATGGAGAGCGGGCGGTACATGACCGGCCCCCACGGCGTTCTGGTCACCACCGCCATCAACCGGAAGGAGATCTACCGCACCTATGTCGGCGTCGATGCCTGCATGTCGTCGCTGATGCGGCCGGGCATGTACGGCGCCTACCACCACATCGACGTGCTCGGGAAGAACGGATCCGCCGGGACCCAGGTGGTGGATGTGGTGGGGTCCCTCTGCGAAAACAACGACAAATTCGCCGTCCAGCGCGCCCTCCCCCCCATCGAAGACGGCGACCTGTTGATCATCCACGACACCGGTGCCCACGGCCACTCCATGGGGTTCAACTATAACGGAAAGCTGAGGCCCCAGGAGATCCTTCTCCGGGAAGACGGCTCCACGGAGCGGATCCGCCGGGCCGAGACCCCGGAGGATTATTTCGCCACCCTCGAATTTGCGCCGGACCGCTTTCGCCCCTGAGGCGATGCGCTCCACTATGCCGGGCCGAGGGGCATGCCGCCCTCGGCCCGTTTTTTTCTTTTCCGACAGGCCGATTGCTGATATAGACAGCGCCTTTGTGTCCAAAAAACCCGCAGATGGCGACGTTCGTCAGGAGGAAGAAGATGAAATCAGAGAAAGTCGGTGCACGCATCAAGAAAGTCATGGAGCAGAAGGGGATCACCCTGGAGGTGCTTGCCGAGCGAACCGGACTGGAACCGCGGTTGTTGAAGCTTGTTCAGGAGGAGGATGTCTACCCCTCCCTTGGGCCGCTCTTGAAAGTGGCGCGCTCCCTGGGCGTCCGCCTGGGCACGTTTCTGGACGACCAGGTCAGCGAAGACCCCCTGGTCATCCGCAAATCCGAGCGCAAGGGAGAGCTCAGCATGCTCCGCGAAAAGGACCGGCCGGTCTCCACAAGGTTCTATTCCCTCGGCCGCGGCAAGAGCGACCGCCACATGGAGCCGTTCTTCGTCGAAATCATGCCGGAATCAGGCAGGGAGAAGCCGCTCTCGTCCCACGAGGGGGAAGAGTTCATCGTCGTGGTCAGCGGCGAGATCGAGGTCCTCTACGGCCAGGAAACCTATCGCCTCGGGGAGGGCGACAGCATCTACTATAATTCAGTGGTCCCGCACCACGTCGGATCCGTGGGCGAGACGACCGCCAGCATCTACGCGGTGCTCTATTTTCCAGAATAACGGCTCCGGGAGGCAATGTTCATGAGTGCGTATCATTTGAAGGAAGCAACCCTGGGACAGCTGCTGGACCAGGCCATATCCGAATATCCGGAGAACGACGCCGTCATTTATGTAGACCGGGATTTCCGCTTGAACTACCGGGAATTCGGCGAACTCGTCGACCGCCTCGCCAAGGGGCTCATGGCCATGGGGCTGACCCGGGGCGAGAAGGTCGCCGTCTGGGCCACCAATGTGCCCTACTGGGTGGCCCTCCAGTTCGCCACGGCCAAAATCGGGGCCGTGCTGCTCACGGTCAACACCAACTACAAAACTAGCGAGTTGGCCTACCTGCTCCAGCAGTCCGAAGCGGAGAACCTCTTTGTGATCGACGGGTTCCGGGACACCGACTACGTGCAGACCGTCTACGACCTGGTGCCCGAACTCAAAACCCAGGAGCGCGGGTACCTGGATACCCCGGAATTCCCCGCACTCAAGCGCGTCGCCTTTCTGGGACAGGAGAAGCACCGCGGCATGTATTCCATCCCGGAAATTCTGGCGCTGAGCGTCATGACCGACGACGACGCCTACCAGGAGCGCCAGGCATCCCTTGACCCCCACGACGTGGTCAATATGCAGTACACTTCGGGGACCACGGGATTTCCCAAGGGAGTGATGCTGACCCATCACAATATTGCCAAGAACGGCTTCTGGATCGGTGAGAATCAGCGATTTACGCCCGCCGACCGCGTCTGCATCCCGGTGCCGCTGTTTCACTGCTTCGGCTGCGTTCTCGGGGTCCTCGCCGCAGTTTCCCACGCCGCCGCCATGGTTCTCCTGGAGAGCTTCGAACCGGTGGATGTGATGGCCTCGGTCGAGGAGGAGCGGTGCACCGCACTCTACGGCGTCCCCACCATGTTCATTGCGGTGCTGCAGCACAAGCTCTTTGGCAAATTCAATTTCAGCTCGCTCCGCACCGGGATCATGGCGGGATCCCCCTGTCCCATTGAAGTCATGAAACAGGTGATCGAGCGCATGAACATGCGGGAAATCACCATCTGCTACGGCCTCACCGAGGCCTCGCCCGTGATCACCCAGACCCGCGTCGAAGACGAAATCCGTCTGCGGGTGGAGTCGGTGGGACGGGCCATGCCCGAAATCGAGGTCAAGATCGTCGACCCCGAGACCGGCGACACCCTGCCTTCTGGCAGCCAGGGAGAGGTCTGCTGCCGCGGCTACAATGTCATGAAGGGATACTACAACATGCCCGAGGCGACGGCGCAGGCCATCGATGAAGACGGGTGGCTTCATTCCGGCGACCTGGGGGTGATGGATGAGAACGGCTACCTGTCCATCACCGGGCGCCACAAAGATATGATCATCCGCGGCGGTGAAAACATCTACCCCCGGGAGATCGAGGAATTTCTTTTCCAGATGGCGGGCATCGCCGACGTGCAGGTCGCCGGCGTCCCCAGCCCCAAATACGGCGAGGAGGTCGGGGCTTTCGTCAAACTGAAAGAGGAGTTCAGCCTTGCCGCCGAGGATGTCCGCGATTTCTGCCGGGGAAAGATCAGCCACTACAAGATTCCCCGGTATGTTGCCTTTGTGGAGGACTACCCCATGACCGCGAGCGGCAAGGTGCAGAAATACAAGCTGCGGGACATGTCGGTCGCGCTCTTTCCGGACCGTCGATAGGCGGCGTTGCCGATGCGGGAAGCCCTTGGGGGAGCGCTGCCCACCCAAGGGCCTTTATGCGGCTGTGGGAGGCCGGAAGGTTCAGGCTTTCTTCAGGCCCCGGGCAAACACCTCGAAGGCGACCTTTAGGGTATCCCGAAGATAGTCCTTGTTGCCGTTGATGATGCTCTTGCTCGACTCCCAGAGGATCACGCCGGAAAAAAGAGACCAGAAGATATCGGCCAGCGCGGTGGGGTGCTCGTCCACAAAAAGCCCCTTCTCGATTCCCTCCTCGAAGATCCCGGCAATAGCGCCGAGGGATTTCCGGGAAAGGTCCTCGATCTCTCCCAGGAGTTCATCCGAGAGATTCTTGAGGGTCTCGCTCGACTGCAGGTGAAACATGTTGATGATGATCAACGGATCGAATTCATAGACATCGAACATGGCCTCAATCAGGGCATCGACCTTCTGCACGGGATCCAGTTCATTATTTCCGTTGACATGCTCCAGCCGTATGATTAGATATTGGAGGATTCTAAGCGAAAGGGATGCATACAATTCATCCTTGTTCTTGAAGTAGAGGTAAAGCGTGCCCGGACTCAACTCCGCCTCCTTGGCGATATCCTCCATCGTGGACTTGTTAAAGCCCTTGTTTGAAAATACGCGTTTGGCGGCAACAATGATCTGCTGTCGCCGCCGTTCCCGCTCTCTTTCTTTTCTCTCTCTTATGCCCATGCGTCGGATGCTTCCTGAATAGAATTTATTTGAAAGACGATCGTATATTTTATATTATCGATTTGGTCAAGTGAAAAATATATACATGATTTGACTCGTTTGCAACAGGCATCCAGGCAGCAGGCATCCGCAGGGGGAAAACCCCTCGAAGGAGGATATCATGTCATACGATGATTTCTCAGAATCATTGGCTGACGAAGTATTGACCGAGATGGCCCACAATTTTTTCGGCGAGCGGGTACAGTTGGAAGAAAGGATCAAGCTCCTCCATGCCGCCGCCGAAAGGCTCCGTCAGAAAGAGGCCCGCGTCCGGGAAAGATCGGCCTTCCTGAACTATCTGATGCTGACGCCCCGCGCCGCCCGCGCCCTACACCAGGCAGCGGGTCTTGATCCGGACGCTTTTGACGACCCGGGGGATCTGGTCGACCGTGCCCTGCCGGCCCACACGCCCGCCGCGCTGACCCGGAAAGGCGAGTATGTCAAATGGGTCCTGGCGGCCTACGACGCCCTCCGCCGCGCCTGTCTCATCTACATCTCCGGCAACCGGTCCGATTTTGAAAAGAACGGTGAGACCTCGGCCGACGACGCGGACTACCGCCTGCTCCAAAGCATGTGCAGGGTCATCAACGAGGAGATCGACCGCATCAACCATCGCTGCCTGCCGAGCCAGGTGCTCCAGACCGCCAAAAGCTTCGACCCGACCGCCCAGACCAAGGAGCATTTCACCGGCGGAGGGGCTTATTATGGCGACCAGTGCACCCTCAACAAGAACCTGGCATTCAAGCACATTGACTTCTCCTCCCTCCACATCCGGGAGATTCCCGAGCCGCCGTCCTTGGAAAGCGTCCAGGCGGTCATCACCCGGGAGGCCAAAGCGAACTACGCCGAGAACAAGGCGCGGATCCACCACATGATCGACCACGTGAAATCGTTATGCCGCCGGTCCCGGGAGCAGTAGCACCCCCGCGGGATGCCGCCCTCGAATTCCTCGGCGCTACTCCATGCCGCTTTTGGCAGAATGCTGCCGTATCAGCTCGTCCAGGGACTGGCCGCCGGGAGCGGTGAAGACGGGGTTTATCTCCGCCAGCGATTTCCACGCGGCAATGGCCCCCGGTGCATCATTCAGATCGTACAGCAGCCCCACCCCTTTGTTGAAACGGGCGGTTTCATGGGAAGGATCGACAGCGAGGGCCCGGTCAAAGGAGTCCACCGCCGCCTGTGGCCGGCCGTTTCGGCGGTACATCACCCCCAGATCCGTGAGGATATCGGCGTGGTTCGGCTCCAGGTCCAGGGCCTTTTCATAGGATTCGATGGCCTTTTCCGGGGCTCCGCCGTCATAATAGAGGTTGCCCAGCTGCACCCATGCCTCGAAATTGTCCGGATTCCGTTCCACCTCCGCTGCCAGGGCCGCCGCCATCCGATCCATCTGGTCCCTCTGGTTTATCTGGGACTGCTGAACATGGCCGGCATGGGGGTCCGCCGGCGCGGGACTCAGTTTGTATATGGCGGCGGCTGCGCCGCAGATAAATCCCGCCGCAAAGGCGATGATGACAGAAAAAAGAATGCCCCGCGGGGCTTCAGGCTGACGTTGCATCTTGTTGTATCTCTCCTCGAATCTGCGCTGGCGGCTTCGCCGCGCCCGGATTCCGACGTGGGTAGCGCACCTGGACGTGCAGGACCGCCGCATGAAAAAGTGTGCCACTGTAACAAGCGCACTCGAGGCATGTCAATGATGACCATGCGCAGCACCGCAGGATAACACCGCCGGAGCTGGGCCGGAAGAGAGCCCCCGAACGAACGCAACAGCCATTATCACCATAAAGGAGGAGCCGATGCTGAAACGCCTTTTGCTGGCCGCCGTTCTGATCGCCGCCCTGGCCGCGTCCGCGTGTTCGGACCGCCGCGCCGAGGAGCTGCTGGATACGGCGCGCCTGGAAGAGCTGCAGAACAGCCCCGACCATGCCCGAAGCTTATACCAGGAAATCATAGAGAAGTATCCAGACAGCCCGTATGCCGCAGAGGCCCGTGAACGCATCGAGGCCCTTGACGGAAAGCGGGATGAATAGCGCCCCGCCGAGCCCCCTATCCCGCAGGGGGCGCGGCGGTGGCGAAGGTAATCGTGATGGTCGTTCCCTCACCGGTGCGGCTGTCGACATCGAGACGACAGTCGTGGGAGGCCATGATGCGCTGGACGATGGAAAGGCCGAGGCCGGATCCCCTGGGCTTTGTGGTCATGAATGGATCGAAGATCGACTCGATGTCTTCCGGGGGGATGCCGCATCCGGAATCCTGGATGGCGACAACGGCGCTGCGGCTTTTGGCCCGGTGCGCCGTGATGGTGATGGTCCCTTTGCCCTCGATGGACTCGACCGCGTTCAGAAGAATGTTCCAGAAAACCTGACGGAGCTGGCTGGGGTCCATATCGACCCAGAGCCCGGCGTCAATCTGCCTTGACATGTGGATCCGCGGCATGTAGTCGCTGTTTTTTTCGAAGATGCCGGCGGTCTCCGCCAGGATCGTGCTCAGGTCGATCCGCTCCCGCCGACCGGCCGGCGGTTTTGCGAACAGGAGAAAATTGTTGACCAGTGCGCTCAGCCGCTCCGCTTCTCGAAGGATGATGGGCAGCAGCTTCCGTTGTCCCTGCCCGTGACCGTTTTCTTCTTTCAGCATCTGCACCGATCCGATCAGAGAGGCCAGCGGGTTGCCGATTTCATGGGCGAGCCCCGCAGCCATCTCGCCCACCGCCGCCATTTTCTCCACCCGTCGGGTATAGGACTCCATGGCTGCCAGCTCCCGCCGGGAATCCCGCTCCTGTTCGGCGATAACGCCGCTCAGAAAGGCGACGGCAAAGCAGGCGACCATGATGATCATCACCTTGTAGAGGACGAAGCTCCAGGCATATCCGGAGGCTGTCATGCTCGTGAGCATGCCCATCGGCTTTAGGATACCGTAAAA
>CAJXSB010000259.1 GCA_913060435.1 uncultured Desulfococcus sp. | reverse complement strand
GGATATCCGCGCCCATGAATGCAAGCAGTTCCTGAAGCGCCTGCGACAACGCCGACTCCTCCCGCGAAACGCTGTCAATGGCCGCCAGCCATTGGAACGTTTCCGCCAATCTTTCCCGGTTGACCACGATAGGACTCCTTCGTATAATTCTATTGACAAAAGGCAAATTAAAGCTGAAAATAATGTCTCTTGAAGGGTTTGTCTATTTCTTTGCGGAAGTGCGCAGCTCACTGGTGGGGCTCCCGGACTTCAAATCCGGTGTGGGGCGCTAAAACCGTCCCGGGTGGGTTCGATTCCCATGCACTTCCGCCATTTTTTTCTCCAGATATCAGGAAACTGCAAACAAAACCCTGCGGTTCTCCGCTGCAGGGGCTCTACAGAACTACAGCAAAACCAACCCTATTGCAAGGGGATGTTACCGTTTTGCCGCGGCTGCGTTCCCTTGATTTTGTCGCCCCGGCCTGTTGCCCCGAAACGATACCCGAAGCCAATACCAATGTTTAGAACCTATGCCCAAAGCCTATGATAGATCCAACACGATCATATGTTTGCGCAGAACATGAGATTCACAGACGATTCGAAAACAGATGATGGAGAACGGATATGCAGAATGCAGCGCCCAGACCTACTTTTCTCGACTTGTTCGCCGAAGTGACCAAAGCCATTACATCGAGCCTGGATCTCGATGAGCTATTCGGGCGGATCACCCACAAGATTTCAGAGGCGATGACGGTGGATGCCGCCACCATCCGCCTGCTCGACCCCTCCGGGAAAAAACTGTTCCTCCGAGCGGCCCACGGCCTGAGCGAGGCATACCTGAACCGGGGCCCCATTGATGCGGAGGCGCCGGTCTTCAAGGCACTGGAGGGAACCCCCATCGTCATTAACGACGCCCCCGGGGATCCGAGAATCACCTACCCGGAGGTAACCCGGCAGGAGGGCATCCATACCATCATGGTCGTCCCCATTCCCATTCGGGGCGAGATCCGCGGCATCCTGCGGCTCTTGACGAAGGAGCCGCGCAGCTTCAGCAGGGAGGAAATCGATTTCGTAACCACACTGGGCGAGCAGTGCGGCATCGCCATCGAAAATGCGCGTGCGTATAAGAATCAGAAGACCCTGCTGGACTATTTCATCACCATCCATGAAATCGGCAAGGCCATCAACAGCACCTACGAGCTGGACAAAATCCTGGACCTCATCGTCACCCGCATGCCGGCGGTGATGAACCTCAAGGCAGCCACCATCCGCCTGATCGAGGAGCACAAGGGAAAGCTGGAGCTGAAGGCCGCCCACGGCCTGAGCGCAGCCTACCTCCAGAGAGGACCCCTGGATGAAGAGTGGGCCACCTACTACCTGAAACAGGGAGACCCCATCATTATCCGGGACGCTAAAAAGGACATCCACACCATCTACCACAAGGAAGCCGAAGACGAGGGCATCGGCAGCATCCTGGCCGTGCCCATCACGTATCAGGATGAAGTCATCGGCATCCTTCGCCTGCTGAGCGAAGAGGTGCGCTCCTTTTCCGATGCGGACCTCCACTTTGCCATGGCCATCGCCGAGCAGGGCGGCGTCGCCATCCAGAGAGCCATCGACTACAGCAGGCTGGGCCAGTAACAGCAGCGGCGCGGGATCGGGGCTTCTGCCCTACCGCGCCACCTTCATGTACATCCAGTAGACAAGTGGGATGAAAACGGCGATGAGGACCATGATGCCGGGGATGGTCAGGTAGGGTTTATACCACGGCTCCCGCCTGGCCTTTGCCCTTCGAACCTCGGATAAGAACCAGTTTCCCAGCAGCCCGGCCGCCACCAATACAGCCACGAACCGTAGAATCTCAAACACTTTTTCCATCTGGCGTCATCACCCTTTCCATGCTTTCGTTTTCCGCTTTTCTGCATCTCCCTGAATCGCCGTGCCTGCCCCGTCGGGATTTAACGACGCACGGTTTTCGGCTCGAATTCGATCTGCCGCTTCCTATCAGAAAAAAACCGCTTTTGAAACCCCCCGCCCAAAGGGTCCAAAAGGAGTGGACCACCCAGATTCCGCCGCCACCGCACCGACTCCGCATGCGGCCGCTGCTTGAACAATCGCCGGACAGATGGTATAGGCTTTGGGGCAATGATGTTGGAACGGCGGGGCAGCCTGGCCCGACAGCCGAAGCGAAACAATCATCAGCTCAGGAAAGGTAAAACGGCATGTCGGAGATCAATGTAGCGAACATCCTGTCATCGGACCAGCTTTCGACCATCTTCCCGGAGTCCCGGGCGGACGACTTTTTCGAGGCGCTCCTCGGGGACGCGGAGGACGGCGCATACGATATTTCTCTGGGATTCAAACAGGCGGCCGGCCCGGAGCTGGAGCTCGAGTTCCGCCTGGCCAGACGCCCGGGGAAATGCCTCGCCTGCAACCTCACCTATGGGCTGCCCCAGGTCTTCTCGCGCCACCCCGTCATCAATGTCGGCGGCATCGTGAAAAAGGTGGACCACCTGCTGAACGGGCATGCCAGTTGCGGCGACTGGCGGCTGGGATCCACCAGGGAAATTTCCCGGGACCTTCACGTGATCCCCCTCTTCATCTCCCTGCAGGCCCCCCGGGAAGGGCGGGAACCCCATTGAAACGCGGAGCGCTTCCATTCCGCCGGGCAGGGCGGCATCGGCAATGAAATACACCGGAATCCACCACCTCGCCATGGCCACAGCAGATATGAACCAGACCATCCGCTTCTGGCGGGACCTCCTTGGGATGCGCCTGGTCATCGGCACCGGCCGGCCCGGATACCGCCAGTATTTCTTTGAAATTTCGCCCCGGGACATGATCGCCTTTTTCGAGTGGCCCGACGTTAAGCCCCTGCCGGAAAAAGACCACGGCGTTCCGGTTCAGGGACCCTTCGGCTTCGACCACATCTCGATCGGCGTGGCCTCGGACGAAACGCTCTGGGAGGTCAAGGATACGCTGGAGGCGGCGGGCATCTGGGTCTCGGGAGTCGTCGACCACGGTTTCATCCATTCGATCTACAGTTTCGACCCCAACAATATCCCCATCGAATTCAGTGCGCCGGTGCCGGATGTCGACTGCCGCAGGTCACCGGTCATGAAGGATGCCGCCCCCACGAAGGCCGCGCAGGAGGGCGATCAGGCCCAGGCGGACAAATGGCCCCGGGTGGTGCGCCCGACCCCGCCGCACGAGCGGAGCATCTATCCCGGCGAGGGCGACGCCTTCCCCAAGACCGGGTAGGCCATCGCCTCCGCATCTATTTGGGCGGTCTGCGCGATCTGGAGCGCGAGCGATTGCTGCGCTTCCGCCGCCGTGGCTTTGGCTTTCGCCCCTCGCTCCGCGGCTTTCCCGGGGGTGGATCCGGCAGCTTGAGCCAGTCCTCCTCCGGCTGGGTGCAGGGAAGCTCGTGGCCGATGAACGCCTCGATGTCCGGGATGTAGAATGAATCGTCCTCGCACGCGAAGCTGACCGAGGTGCCCGTCGCCCCGGCCCGGCCCGTCCGGCCGATACGATGGACATAGTTCTCCGCTTCATGGGGCATCGCAAAATTGATGACATGGCTGATGCCCTCGATGTGCAGCCCGCGGCCCGCCACGTCGGTGGCCACGAGGACGCGGACATTCCCCGCCCGGAAGCGCTCCAGGGTCGCCAGCCGTTTTTTCTGGGGGACCTCCCCGGAGATCACGGCGCAGTTGATGCCGTAGCGGTTGAGGAAATCGGCGACCCGGTGGGTTTCGTCGCGGCGGTTGCAGAAAATGAGGACCCGCTTCAGGTTCTGGCGCTCGATGATGTTGTAGAGCAGCGCCGACTTCTGGCGGGTGGTCACCAGGTAGACCAGCTGTTCCACGGAGGCCACCTCGACCTGTTCGGGTTCAACCTCCACCATCAGCGGCTCCCGCGTCCACTCCGAGGAGAGGCGCTCGACCTCCCCGGTCATGGTCGCGCTGAAGAGCAGGGTCTGCCGTTTGTCTTTGTAGGGCGTCTTGCGGACGATGCGCCGGACCTGGGGCATGAAGCCCATGTCGAGCATGCGGTCCGCCTCGTCGATCACCAGGATCTCGAGCTTGTTGAGGTGCACATCCTCGTACTGGCTGTAGTCGATCAGCCGCCCCGGCGTCGCGACGATCACGTCGACCACCTTGTCGGTCAGCTCCCGCCGCTGCTTCTGGTAGTCCATCCCGCCGAAAACCGACACGATGTTGCAGGGACAATATTTGGCGAGGAGACGCGCCTCCTCCGAAATCTGGATGACGAGCTCCCGGGTGGGCGCCAGCACCAGCGCCCGCGGGGTCCCCGTGGCGCGCTTCCCCTCGATGGGCTTCCGGATGAAGGTCGCGATCATGGTGATCAGAAAGGCCGCCGTCTTGCCCGTTCCGGTCTGGGCCTGGCCCGAAGCATCCTTTCCGGCGAGGGTGGCCGGCAGGATTTCGGCCTGGATCGGCGAGCAGTACTGGAACCCCAGGTCCGCGACCGCATGCATGATCTCGCTTGGGAGGTTGAGGTCGTGAAAGCGCGTCTTGTCATCGGCCACCGGGACGTCATATGCGGAAACGTCCCAGTTTTCATGGGCGGCCGCCAGCGACTCCTCTTTGGCCGCAGGCGGGGCCGCGGGAGCGGCGCCGCCTTTTTTGGAGCGCCGCCGCTTGGGACGCCGGCGCCGCCGTTTCGGTTGTTCGCTGGCCTCCGCATCGGGCGCCTTTTTGCTCTGGACCGCCGGCTTCCCGGGTGCCGACCTGCGCTCCTTCAGGGGTTCTGCGGGGCTTTTTGCCTCCTGGGTTCGATCGTCTTTTCGGAGCCGCTTCAGCTTGTCTCGGATGTTATTGAACAGGGATTTTACCATGAACCGTTTCACTCTCTCTTTCTGATAAATGTGACATGGCGGCCGGCAGGGGCGCTCTTCGCCCGTCTTCTGGCGGAGGGGAGGGTCAGCCCTCCCGGACCACGTCGTCGATAAGCTGCCGGATCGCGTTCATGTATTCCCGGAACCCGGCATACAGCAGGTCATTGTGATTGGCGCCCGGAATCTTGAGCAGCCGTTTGCGCGCAGCACCGCAGGCCTCGTAGAGCTCCTCGCCGTCGCTGAAGGGGATGATGTGGTCCTGCTCCGCATGGATGACCAGGCAGCTTCCGTCCACCGAACGAATCTTGTCGATGTTGCGGAATCCCTTTTTCTCCTCGAACCCGATGGCCGCGACGTCGACGCCCAGAAGCGACAGCAGGGGCGCGGCATGGGCGAATCCGCTCTCGATGATGAGCCCCTGGAACTCCCCCGGGTATCGGGACGCCAACTCCAGGGCCGGGGCGCTGCCCAGGGACCGCCCCATCAACACCAAAGGACCGGTGCAGCCGTTCTCCGACAGCCACTGCCGGACGAAGGCGAAGATGGGGTGGCAGTCCTGCATCATGGCGGTGACGGTCGGGCTGCCGGTCGATCGGCCGTAGCCCCGATAGTCCACCGGGAGGAAATTGACGCCCATCTGGTTGTAGACGGGCCCCAGGTCCTCGTAGTCGGAGACGATCTCCCCGTTGCCGTGGAAAAAAAGGATGCTGGGCGCCGATTTTGCTGCGATGTAGAAGCAGCCGCCGATCTCGACATCCGCCGCCACCGGGATCATCACCTGCCGCCCCGGGCCGGCCTCCTGGGGCCGGGCTTCGGGTCGGGGATGAAACAGAAACATCGTGACTTCGGGCCGGTCCAGGGGCGAATAGTCGACCGCTGTAGAATTCGTCATGTCCGCGATACCTCCATGGCCGCCGGCCCGCTAGGTGCGGGTCAGCCTGCGGTATTTGATGCGCCGGGGCAGGTCGGCATCCGATCCCAGCCGCGCCCGCCGGTCTTTTTCATAATCGGAGTAGTTGCCCTCGAACCAGACGACACGGCTTTCGCCCTCGAAGGCCAGGATATGGGTGGCGATCCGGTCCAGAAACCAGCGGTCATGGCTGATCACCACGGCGCACCCCGCGAAGTTTTCGATGGCCTCCTCCAGGGCCCGCATGGTGTTGACGTCGAGGTCGTTGGTGGGCTCGTCCAGCAGCAGCACATTGGCGCCCTGCTTGAGGATCCTGGCCAGGTGGACGCGGTTCCGCTCGCCGCCCGAGAGCATGCCGACTTTTTTCTGCTGGTCCGCGCCCGAAAAATTGAAGCGCGCCACGTAGGCCCGGGAGTTGATCTCCCGGGAGCCCAGGGGGATGGTATCCCTGCCGCCGCTGATGGTCTCCCAGATGCTCTTGTCCGGCGCAAGGACATCCCGACTCTGGTCCACATAGGCCAGGGAGACCGTCTTGCCGAGCGTTATGGATCCGGCGTCGGGCGCTTCCTGGCTGGTGATCATCCGGAAGAGCGTCGTCTTGCCCGCGCCGTTGGGGCCGATCACGCCGACGACGGCGCCCGGCGGAATGCCGAAGCTCATCTCCTCCATCAGCAGGCGGTCCCCGTAGGATTTGGTGACGGCGTCGGCCGTGACGACCTCGCTGCCGAGCCGCGGCCCCGGCGGAATATAGATTTCCAGCTCCTCGTTTCGTTTTTCCGTCTCCTGCTCGAGCAGGGCCTCGTAGGAGCTGATGCGGGCCTTCGATTTTGCGCGGCGGCCCTTGGGGGACATCCGGATCCACTCCATCTCGCGCTCAAGGGTCTTCTGCCGCTGGCTCTCGTGCTTCTCCTCCTGGGCGAGCCGCCGGTGCTTCTGCTCGAGCCACGAGGAGTAGTTCCCCTTCCACGGGATGCCGTATCCGCGGTCGAGCTCGAGGATCCAGCCGGCCACGTTGTCGAGGAAATACCGGTCGTGGGTGACGGCGATCACGGTCCCGGAGTAGTCGTGA
>CAJXSB010000258.1 GCA_913060435.1 uncultured Desulfococcus sp. | reverse complement strand
ATCGTTCGTTCATTTCTTTACCTCATATTTTGACCAGAAGCTTCGTTTGCACCTGTTCCCGATGTGGCATGGACCACAAAATCGGAACGACAGCTTCCCAAGTTCCATACCAGCGCCTGAAACGAAGTTCACGCCACCTCTATGCCGGATGCCACCAGGCCAGAACTCAGGTGCCCGCCTGATTTGTCCCGGGATGATGTCAAGACCCCGGTTTTGGCATCGGTTGCAATTATCGACACTTCTTCGATGGTTCACTTGTGTTCGTCTCCTTCGTTCACACCTTGCGGAATTATTTCCGCCGTTTCCTTTGACGCTCACCACAAACGCTCTTTATGATTGCAGCTCAAGGTGGTTTGGTATCTCCTCCTGATAGACGACACCGAGAGGCCTACTCTCATCACTGGTACAGCATGGCTAACCAGATTACCTTGGTTTAGCCTTCATGGCACACTGACAACTATCCTGACACAGGGGGCACCTGTTCCCGATGTGGCATGGACCACAAAAAAACGAAGCGCGCCCGGGATCCCGAGCGCGCTTTTTCCATGCATACTCCGATGTATCTTTTGCTGTCCAAAACGACAAAACCCCACCAGCGATTTCACAGTACCGTTACAGTACCATTCTGGTGAGGTTTACGAAAGGATTTGATTTCAACAAGTTAATGGTGGAGGCGGCGGGAGTCGAACCCGCGTCCGAAAACATTCCACATTGATATCTACATGCTTATTCCGGTGTTTAGATCTCGTCTTTTACGGGCTCCACCGGACAGGATTCCGTCTAAGACCAGCCTGTAACATTCGCCAATCCGGACCCAGGCTTTCCGGACCAACTATCCCGCTTAGTCGACGCTCTGGTCAGGCCCGCAGGAGAGGCCTGGCAGAACGGCAGCCGCCTTAAGCAGCTACGGCGTAATTATAATCGTCTGCGATTATATTTATTTTCCCGCGTTTTACGAGCAGCAGGAAACCTCGACATGCAACCAATGCTTCTTTGCCCCCGTCGAAGCCGTTTCGCCCCCATGAGGACAGATCTGTAAAAGAACCTGTTTACAATATAAATTTAATGGATTTTCGGTCCCTTGTCAAGGGAATCAGTAGTCTTCTTTTCGGCTCCGCGCCATGTCCCGTTTGGTGTCCCGCTCGCGGATGGCGTCGCGCTTGTCGTGGAGGCGTTTGCCCTTGCAGAGCGCCAGGGTCATCTTGACCTTTCCGTTCTTGAAGTAGACATCCAGGGGGATCAGGGAGAGGCCCTGCTCGTTGACCTTGCCGTAGAGCCGTTTGATTTCGTAGTTGTGGAGCAGAAGCTTCCGGGGCCTCAAGGGGTCGTGGTTGTCGTAGTAGGCGAACGGGTAGGGTCCGATGTGCATCTGGTAGACGAAGACCTCGCCATTGACGACCCTGGCATAGGCGTCCTTCAGGTGGGTCTTGCCCATCCGGAGCGATTTGACCTCCGTGCCCTGCAGCACCATGCCGGCCTCGAACTTGTCGATGATGAAATAGTTGAACCGGGCCTTCTTGTTGTTGGCGATCAGCTTTCGCCCTTCCTTTTTCAAACCTTTTCCCCCAGGGCATCGCGCCGGCTCATACGGCGGTATCCTCATCATAATCGAGGTCGAAGAGGACGCCGGCATAGGCGTTTTTGAGCATCGCCGCCACCTGGACCTCTTTTCTCTCCTTAAACACCCGACGCATGAAGGCCCGGCTCTCCTTGAGGCTGAGCTTGCGAATGGCGTTTTTGACCATCGGAATCGACTGGGGGTTCATGCTGAGCTCGTCCAGCCCCAGCCCCAGAAGCACCGGCAGGTAGATGGGATCGCCGGCCATTTCGCCGCACATGTAGACCTTGATGCCCTTCTGGTGGCCCACGTCCACCACCGTCTTGATCATCCGGATGATGGCGGGATGGAGCGGCCGGTACAGGTGAGAGACGTGCGGATTTCCCCGGTCGATGGCAAGGGCGTACTGGATCAGGTCGTTGGTGCCGATGCTGAAAAAATCGACCTCGTCGGCCAGGATGTCGGCGACGGCGACGGCGGACGGCACCTCGATCATGATGCCGACGTCGACATTGTACTCGAATTCGACCCCCTCGGCGGCCAGGGAGTCGGCGGCCTCCTTCAGCAGGGCCTTGGCCGCGCGGACCTCCTCGCAGCAGGAAATCATGGGAAACATGATGCGGACGTTGCCGTACAGGGCTGCCCGGAGGATGGCCCGGAGCTGGGTCTTGAAGATATCCGGCTTTTTGAGGCAGTAGCGAATGGCCCGGAGGCCCAGGACCGGATTGGCCTCGTCGATGGTCGGCTGGTTGGGCAGGGCCTTGTCGCCGTTGATGTCGAGGGTCCGGATCGTGACTGGCCGGGGCGTCATCACCTCGACCACGTCCCGGTATTTGTCGTAGAGCTCGTTTTCGCCGGGGAAGCCCTGCCGGCCCATGTACTGGAACTCAGTGCGGTAGAGGCCGATGCCGTTGCCGCCGTTGGTCCGCACGGCCACCACCTCCTCGGGGAGCTCGATATTCCCCATCACCTGGATCGAGACCCCGTCCACGGTCTTGGCCGGCATGCGGCTCTCCCGGGCGATGAGCGCCTTCTCCCGTTCATACCGGATGCTGCGCTCCTCGTATTCCATCAGGGTCTGTTCCGTGGGATGGATGATGAGGAAGCCGGTGGAGCCGTCCACCACGATGAAATCATCGTTTCGGATGATCTGGGTGGCGTTGTTGAGGCCGAGCACCGCGGGAATCTCCAGGGTCCGCGCGATGATGCCGGTATGGGAGGCGATGCCGCCGCCGTCGGTCACGAAGCCCTTGATCCGCTCGAGCTGGATCTGGCTGGTCTCCGCCGGGGAGAGGTCTTTGGCCACCAGGATGACGCGCTTGTCGATGCTCCGGATATTGACCGATTCGCCCCCCACCAGGTTCCGCATAATCCGATCGGACACATGGACGATGTCGGCCCCGCGCTGCCGGAAATAGGGCTCGGTCAGGTTCTGGAACATGGCCCTCAGCTCGTCGACGACGGTCTTCAGCGCCCACTCCGCGTTGCAGTGGAACCGCTGGATGGTGTCGAGGGTCCGGCCGTAGAGCATCTTGTCCTGGAGCAGCTGGATATGGGTCTCGAGGATGGCGGTGTGCTGGCGAAGCTCCGGCGAGGTCTCCTGGATGATGGTGGAGAGCTCATGCCTGGCCTTGCTGACCGCCGACTTGAACCGGTTCTCCTCCTGCCCCAGGTCCGCTTCGGCGATGGTATAGCGCTTGACGACATTGACCCCTTCCTTGTCGACCAGGTAGGCTTTTCCGATGCAGATGCCGGGGGCGACGCCGAGGCCCTTCAGCACGATCTCCTGTGATTCCTGCTCGATCATCTCCTACTCTCCAAAGCCGTCTTCCACGAGCGCTGCAATCTCACTGAGAATCCCCGCATCGCTGCTCGAATCGATGGATATGGTGATCCGCATGCCTTTACCGCAGGCCAGGGTCAGCATGTCGATGATGCTCTTGGCGTCCACCGTCTCGCCCTCCCTGGAGAGGTATACCTGGGACTCGGCATGGCTGGCGATGGCCGCAATTTTCGCGGCGGATCTGGCGTGGAGGCCCAGCTCATTGACGATGACGACCTCCCTCGAAAGCGGCTCCTGCATCTTGCTCATTTCCATGTCACACATATCTGTTTCGTACATTCTGGGTGATCAGCAATTTTTTTGCATTCAAAAAGTTTATTATCTTACCAACACCAAACCGGTATGTCAATTGTAATTGAGGATGTCGAATGCGCTCTGTAAATTCGGATTTAGAGGAAAATCATGAAGATATTCTTATGGCAGCGTCGCAAGCACCTCACATGGAGAAGCCCCCGGCAGGGGCGCGGGTATGGCAGAAAAATTCCTACGGTCCTTAACAGATAATTCCGCTGTTGTCCATAGAATCGGCTGGAATTGGTCCGGATAAAATTCCGGACCGCTGCAAAGGGCCGCAGGTGCTATGCCTTTCAACAGCGGTCCGGCGGTTCAGGCAGGATGTACAGTATTCGCGAACGCCCGGCGTTGAATCCGCCAGGGTTATAGATGCTTACGGGCAGGATTCGCCCACTCCCCAACCCGATTAGAAGAGGTATTGGGCGCCAAACTGAACCCGGTTCAGATCACCGTCCTCGTCGTTTTCCAGCTCCCGCTGCCCCCACAGGTATTCCAGCCCCAGATTGACGGCCGGAATCGGGCTCCAGATGAGATTGGCATGAACCGACTGAAACCGCTTGTTCACCGATTCGCCCACGATGTCGGTATCGTTGTCGGCTTCACCGTATGAATAGACCAGGCTCGACCGAAGGGCATCCAGCCAGTAATGGCGGTAGGCCAGAAAGCCGCCCCACTGGTCGACCGCGGAAAGGTCATTGGCGTCGACATCCAGGACGGCGCCCTCAAAATTGGTGTACATGTACCGGCCGAGACCGTTGCCGTAGTTGAGCATGAACCGGAAGTCATCCTTTCCGAAGGTCGGTACGATGCCGGCGGCGCTGACGGCGCCGGCATAGGTGCTGTCGTCGGCGACACCGCTTTCATCGATGCGGTATTCCCGGCCCATCAGCGCCAGCGAAAACTTTCCGAAATCCGAATCATAGTTGACCCGGCCGACAATATCCGGAATCCTGTCATCGTCATAGGTTGAGCTGGCGCCGGTATCGCTGACCAGCAGGAATGTTTCGGGATTTTCCGCAGAAAATTGCAGACTCCCCCACTGAAACGGCTGGGTCCAGCGCACCTGGGCCTGCCGGACGAAAATCTGACCTGCGGGCCCGCCGAAATCGACGGTTTCCGGGAGCGCATAAGCGTTCATGAAGGTGGACCAGGTCTGACCGACAAGGAGATTGCCGAGCTCGCCATATGCATGCCGAAGCCGCCACGTGGAGGAATTGCTCACCACCTGATTGCCTCCCTGACCGTAAAAATCGCCTTCCAGATGAATCTTGAAGTCCCCGAGGGGCGTGGCGCTTCTGGTCTTGACAAAGAGGCGGCTCTGCTTGGCCGTTATCACCAGCTTGTCGCTCGATTCATCCGCATCCGGACCGACAGGGATGGAGCGGGGGTAGAAATAGCGATCGAAATCACTGTCGATGCCGGCGCTGACGTCGCTGTAAACCACATCCGTCTTGATGTATCCCCCGATGCGGACGTCGGTGTCGATCCCCGGCAGGTGAAAATTGAAGGTGCCGCCGCCTTCCCCCCGGGTCACCTGAAAATTGTCCTCCACCGCCTCCGACGGCGGGGGCTCCGATACCTGAGGGGCATCCATGGCCTTCAGCTGCGCTGCATTGGACGCCTCACGCGCCTCCAGTTCCGCGACCTTCCGCTGCAACACCTCCAGCTCTTTTTTGAGATCCTCCAGGGAACTCGCATGGGCGCCGACCGAAGGCATCAGCATGCACGCTGCTGCGAAAGCCAGCGCCAGCAGCCGAAGTCTTCTAAAGCACACCATCGCCACCATTTTCACCTTTCCACCCATCATTGTCGTCTCCTTTCTTGATTTTAGAATTTATTCTCAAATCCACGGAGCAATAAACAAGCCAAGGCCTTGTGCAAGGCGGATGGCGCCACAGAAACCCGAATCCGGCCCGGATCATGCGGCTCTGGCAGCCATGATGCATCTGCCGACCATGGGAAGCGGCGGCAGCCTTTCCGGCCATCAAGGCGTTCATTTTTTTAACGCCTATAAACTTAACAACTGAAAAATTGAACAGCGCCGTCACCAGCGATGAATGACTGGTGAAAACAACGGGGGAGGCGAACATGGAAGAACCTGCGGCCGGGAAACGCCGACGGATGTAAAGCGTCGACAAACATACTTTTCAGGCATGGTATTTGCTTATTATTTAACGAACAAAGGGGCGAATTCGGATTTGCTCTTACCTCCTATGACCATGCCCGGGGCACTGCCGCCCCGGGTCATCTCCCCAGATTGTTGAAGTGGCATCCACCCCGGTTCGGCCGAGCAGCAACAACCCAAGCCCCTGAACGGAGGAACGCCATGCAGACAGAGCTGAACACAGCCGTGAAAGCCCCGGAAGGCGGGACAGACCAGCGCTGCCCCTACTGCCGGGAATTTACCACTTTCCAGCCCGCAGCGGACTATGCACCGGTCTACAATTATTGTACGGCCTGCGGCAAGCGCTTCATTGTCGAGCGCCTGCGGAACCGCATCGACGCCATGCGCCTCGAGGACGCACCATGCGCCAGCGATCCGGAATGCCGGATCATCGAAATGGGCCAGGGCGACGAAGAGTAGGCGGGGAACCGACTTGAATGTAACGCCATTGTAACGTTACGAATGGACGGTAACGCATCCCCCGCAATACCGCTGCGGTAGAAGCCGACGTCGAAAAATCTTTGGCCGGGCGGCAGGATTTTTGCGCGCTAAATCCCTGGATGAACCGCAAAAAGACGACAGGCGTTATTCCAGGTCGCCTCGGCCGTCACCCGGGCCTCCTCGCCCCGGACCTCGGCCAGTTTTCGAAGGGTCGACGCCACGAAGGCGGGTTCATTGCGGCGCGTCTTGTTCTTCTGGGGCGCGGGCGTGAGGTAGGGTGCGTCGGTTTCGATCAGGAGCCGGTCCAGGGGGATATGGGGAACCATCTCCCGGAGGTCGGCCCCCCGCTTCTGGATGGTAAGAATCCCCGTGACGCCGATGTAATACCCCAGGTCGAGGTAGGCGAAAAGTTCGCTGCGGCTGCCGCTGAAGCAGTGGATCACCCCCTGCCGACGGGAAGGGTGGGTGGCCTGGAGGATCTCCAGGAAGCGCCCGCCGGAGTCCCGTTCGTGGAAAATCAGC
>CAJXSB010000257.1 GCA_913060435.1 uncultured Desulfococcus sp. | reverse complement strand
CCTGGTGTGGGTGGATTACAGCGCGGAGGAGAGCGCCGCGATTCTGAAGCTTGCACACGATTCAGAGATGGCGCCTGCGAGCAGTGAGGATGCCGGCACCGCTGCGGTCGTGCTGGTCGGCGGCACGCTGACCGCCAGCCAACGGCTGTTCGACTCCGATGCCGCTGACCAGCAGGGTGCCGCAGTCGCTCAGGATGTCGGCGAGCTGGGCCCACCGCTGGAATCCGCCGCCCCTGGCGGGGGTTTTCCGGGCCTCGAGGAGGGTGATGATGCCGTCCTTCCTGCCGTAGATCAGCAGCTTCGATGCCTCGCCCAGGTGCTGGTTCACCAGGACGCCCTCCATGCTGGCGACGGCCACGCGGGTCCTGCCCGCAGCCGGCTTTCGCGCCGCCGCCGGCATTGTCGGGAGCTGTTCACAGGCTTTCAGGGTCTCCATGAGGGCCTTGCTGGGGGTTTCGCCCAGGAGACCCACGGCGTCGGCGCGGCACCGGGTGCAGTGGCGCATCTGCTTGACATGTTTTCCAGCGGCCTTCCGGACCCGCGCCACCATCTCCCGGTCGGGCTCCGGGAGATCCTCGAAGGCCGATCCGGGGCTGGGGCAGTAGGGGACGCAGTTGAGGATGTCCACGCCCATCCCGGCGACCTGCTCGGCCACCCTGGGGATGTGTTCGTCATTGATGCCGGGGATGATGATGCTGTTGACCTTGACGGTAATGCCCCGGGCCTTGAGCTTTTCGATGGCCGTCATCTGGTTTTCCAGGAGGATCCCGGCGCCCGTCTCGGCCCGGACCACCCGCCGGTTCCAGCGGATCCAGGAATAGATCCGGGCGCCGATGGCCGGGTCGACCGCGTTGACCGTCACGGTGACGTGGCTCACCTTCAGGTCCGCCAGGGCGTCGACATGGGGCGCCAGGTTGAGCCCGTTGGTGGCGACGCAGAGGAGCATCTCCGGCCAGGCCGCCCGGACCTGCCTGAGGGTCTCCATGGTCTCGTCGGGGTTGGCAAACGGGTCTCCCGGACCGGCGATGCCCACGACGGAGATGTTCTTTTTCTCGGCGAAGACCTTGTCGAGGTAGATCATGGCCTGGGAAGGGGTCAGGACGCCGCTGGTGACGCCCGGCCGGCTTTCGTTGACGCAGTCGAATTTCCGGTTGCAGAATTTGCACTGGACATTGCACCGCGGGGCCACCGGCAGATGGACCCGGCCAAAGGATTTGTGGGCTTTCACGTTGAAACAGGGGTGGTTGTCAAGATTCATGGGATGACCTCTTTATGCGACCTTTTCGATCGAATCGTTTCCGGGTGTCTTCTCCGGTCCGGGTGTCTTCTCCGGGATATATTCTATCCTCCCGGCTGCGTTGAAAAATGAGGCCTGCCGCCTGCTTTTCGCCAGAAAGCAGGCGGGAAGGCCTCTGCCATGGGCAGGGGGATTCGGGAGGAGGAAACCACCCATGGCAAACTACATGTACGTATAACCGACGGTGGAAGCATCCTGCTGCCTCTCGATCAGCGTGTTGGCGATGCGGTCGAAGAGGGCGAGCGCACCGCGGTATCCCAGGTGCAGGAGACGGGATCCGCCCACCCGGTCGTGGATCGGGAAACCGATCCGGACCAGGGGGACCTGGATGCGACGGGACATGGTGTACCCTTTGCTGTGGCCGATGAGGAGGTCTGGTGCGAGCTCCCGGGCCGCGGCTTCGATGTCGACGAAATCGGCGTTCTCCATGACCCGGATGCCCTTTTCCTCGGCGTCGGGGAAGAGATCGGCGACGGCTTTCTTGAGCCGGCCGCTTTTTCCGCCCGAGGCGCAGAGCACCGGGATGATGCCGATTTCACTGAGGAAGGCGGCCAGGCCGGCGACCAGGTCCTCCTCGCCGTAGAGCACGGCCCGCTTCAGGTTGACGATCTTGTGCCCGTCGACCAGGGCATCGGCAAGGCGTCCGCGCTCCTCGGTATACTTCTCCGGCATGGGGCGGCCGGTCGCGGCCGTGAGGGCTTCGAAGAGCCGGTCGGTCTCCCGGATGCCGATGGGCAGGCCGAGGCGATGGCAGGGGACGCCGAAGGCCGTCTCCAGAAAGGTGGCGGCGGTCTGTTTTTCACCGGCCAGGATGCGTCCCAACTCCAGGCTCGCCGCCGCCGTACCCGACCGCCGGATCTCCTCTACGCCGGTGCCGCCGGACGGGATCCGCTGGTACTCGGTCCAGAGGCCGCCGTCCAGGGTCCGGGAATAGTCGGGCAAAACCATGGCCGAAAGGCCCATATCCGTCACGATTTCCTTGAGGTGGCGGAGGTCTTCGGGGGAGACCATGCCCGGGAAGAGGTTGATATGCTGCGCCCTTTCCGCCGGGGCGCCCTGGGCCAGGGCGGTCACCGTCGCCAGGACCGCGCCGTGGAAGCCCTGCATGTGGGTGCCCTGGTAGCTGGGGGTCGAGACGTGGACCACCGGCGGAAGATCTTCGTCCGGAAACATCTCCCGGTACTCCCGGAGGAACATGGGCACGTCATCGCCGATGGTCTCCGACAAGCAGGTGGTGGCCACGCCGATGACGGCCGGCGCGTACTGTTTGCGGATGTTCTCCAGGGCGACCTTGAGGTTGGCCCCGCCGCCGAAGATGGCCGTCTCCTCTGCAAAGTTGGAGCAGGCGATGTCCATGGGCTCCTTGAAGTGGCTGATGAGATACCGCCGGATGTAGGTCGAGCATCCCTGGGACCCGTGGAGCAGCGGCACCGCGCCCCGGACCCCCTTGAACACCAGCGCCGCCCCCAGCGGACTGCAGAGCTTGCAGGCGTTCTTGGTGGCGCTGTAATCTTTTTTCTCTCTAGCCGTCCCCGTCATATCGATCCTTCCCTTCCCCATGTAACGCATCTCCATATTTCCTGGACGTTCGTCCCCGCAACGTTTTGCCGGGCCCCCGGTCCTCGTCCCTGCAACCCTTCCCTCGGTTCTCCAATCCCTTAACCACTTAACCACCTAAAACTTAACCACTTTCCCTACAGCCCAGAACCGAAACCCCACTCCCCCGGGCCCTCAGCCCCCGGCCCCCGGCCCTGCCTCTTTCCTCCCCGGCGCAAACTGCCACACCGGGCTGCTCACCGTCCCGTAGACCTCCCGGGCGAAATTGAGCATGCCCGAATACCCGGCCAGGGGAATCTTTCGCTCGTGGTTGTGGTCGCAGAAGCCGATCCCCATCTTGTAGGCGATGGGGCGCTCCTTGACGCCGCCGATGAAGAGGTCGGCCTTTTTTTCGAGGATGTACTTGGAGAGCTCCAGGGGGTTGGCGTCGTCCAGGATGATGGTCCCGTCGTCGCACATGTCCCGCAGCATCTCGTAATCGGCCTCGTTGCCGGTCTGGGATCCGGCCAGGACCACGTCCATGCCGAGGTAGCGAAGGGCCTTGATCAGGGAGAATGCCTTGAATGCGCCGCCCACGTAAATGGCGGCCCGCTTCCCCTCGAGGGCCTGGCGGATCTTCCGCAGCTCCGGGGTGATCCGCTGGACCTCGTCCCGGACGATCCGCCGGGTCCGCTCCATGATCTCCGGCCGGTCCGAAAAATGGGCCGCCACGTCGTAGAGGGCCTTGGACTGGTCTTCGATGCCGAAATAGGAGACCCGAATGTAGGGGATGCCGTATTTTTCCTGCATCATCTCCGCCAGGGTCGTCATGGCGCCGGAGCACTGGACCACGTTGAGGGCGGCGCCGTGGGACCGCCGAACGTCATCCACCCGGCCGTCGCCGGTCATGGTGGATACCACCTCGACCCCCATGCGCTGGTAGTAGTCCCGGATGATCCAGGCCTCGCCGCCGATGTTGAACTCGCCCAGGATATTGATGCTGTATGGGCTGACATCGGAGACGTCTCCCTGGCCCACCAGGTGGAAGAGGGCGTTGCAGGCGGCCTTGTAGCCGTCCTTCTTGGTGCCCTTGAACCCCTCCGAATGGACGGGCAGGACCGGGATGCCCACCTTCTTCTCCACCTGTTTGCAGACCGCCGCCACATCGTCGCCGATGATGCCGACGATGCAGGTTGAATAGACGAAGGCGGCCTTGGGCTGGTGGGTCTCGATGAGCGCCACCAGGGCGTGGTATAGCTTTTTTTCACCGCCGAAGATAACGTCCTTCTCCTGGAGGTCCGTGGAAAAGCTGAGGCGGTGGAGCTCCGGCCCGGACGAGAGCGCCCCCCGGATGTCCCAGGTATAGGCGGCGCACCCGATGGGGCCGTGGATCAGGTGGAGGGCGTCGGCGATGGGATAGAGCACGACCCGGGATCCGCAGAAGACGCAGGCCCGCTGGCTGACCGATCCGGCCAGGCTGTGCTTGCCGCAGGTCATCCGGAAGGGCGCCTTGCCCTTCTGGTAGATCTGGGATTCCCGCTCCTTGAGAATGGGGATGTCCGTGGTGGTTTTCGCACTCGATTCTGCCATAAAATCCATCCGTTTCTCGACCCGGCGCCCGGCCCGGAGGCCGGCTGCCGTTCCTTGTTGCTGATTACATTACCAGTTCCGTCGTGATATCGTCGGCGTCCCGGTCCTTGCGGTCCAGGATGGCGTCGAGGATCTTCTCCAGGAGCCGCATGCCGCCGCGGTATCCCACCGTGGGAAAGTAGCTGTGGCCCACCCGGTCGAAGATGGGAAAGCCGTATCGCACAAAGGGGATGTCCTCGTCCTTGGCGATGTATTTGGCATAGGTGTTGCCGATGATCAGGTCCACCTTCTCCTGCTTGATCCACTGGTGGAAGAGATACATGTCTCCGGGCACCTTGATCTGGACCTCGAAGGGCACCTCCGCGGTCGCCTCCCGCAGGGCCTTTTCATATTTCTTGCCGGCGGGGGTCCCGGTGATGATGTAGGCCGGGCACATGTCGATGGAGACCAGAAACCGCGTCAGGGAGAGGAGCTGATCCGGATCGCCCACGAGCCCGACGCGCTTTCCGTGAAAGTACTGGTGCATGTCGGTGATGATGTCTACGAGCTGCCCCCGCTCGATGGTCAGGCTGTCGGGGACGTTGACCCCGGCGATGCGGCGGAGGATGTCGACGAAGGTGTCGGTGTCGTGCAGCCCGATGGGCAGGTTCAGGATTTCGCAGGGAACCTTGCACTTGACGTCGAGGGCCCGGGCCGCCGGGCCGGAGGCGAGGCGGCCCAGGGCCAGGGTGCCCATGCTGCTGCCGGCGGCCCTGAGCTGCGCCACGGTGGTGCCGCCGTCGGGGTACATCCGGTAGCGCCCGGTCATGGGGCCGTTGAGGACGTTTTCCGTGTCCGGGAACATGATGGTCCGGACCTTCATCTCAGCGGCGATCCGCTTGATCTCCGCCATGTCCGACGGCTCGACCCAGCCGGGGATGATGTTGACGGTCTTCTCCTTGCGGCCGCTGTCGTCCGCTTCGGCGAAATAGTCGACCATGGCCTTGGTCATGTTGGCGAAGCCGGTGACATGGGACCCCACATAGCTCGGGGTGTTGGCGTGGATGACATACCGGTCTTCGGGGATCTTCCCGTCGGCTTTGGCCTTGTTGATGATCTGGGGGATGTCGTCGCCGATGGTCTCCGACAGGCAGGTCGTGTGCACGGCGATGATCTCCGGCTGGTATACCGTAAAGATGTTGTTGATGGCCTGGAGCAGGTTGGCCTGCCCGCCGAAGACCGAGGCCCCTTCGGTGAAGGCGCTGGTGGCGGCGATGACCGGCTCCTTGTAGTGCCGGGTCAGGGCGCTCCGGTGGTAGGCGTAGCATCCCTGGGACCCGTGGCTGTGGGGGAGGCAGCCGTGGATGCCCAGGGCCGCATACATGGCGCCGATGGGCTGGCACGTCTTGGCCGGGTTGACGGTGAGGGCTTTGCGTTCCTTGATTTCTGCAGTCGTATGTTTGAGCAGCATCTCGTGTACTCCTTAAAGGTCCTTGGGATTCAGCAGGTTGCGGCGGGGGTGGCTACTCCCACGCGTAGGTGGCGGAGAGCTCCGGGTTCTTCTGCCAGGGCGCCTGGATGTGGCCCCACACCTTGCTGTTGACCATCCGGTCGATATCCTTGTAAAAATTGATGGCGCCGACAAATCCGGCATAGGGTCCGCCGTAGTCGTAGCTGTGGAGCTGCTTCATGGGGATGCCGTGCTTCTGCACCGCGTATTTCTCCTTGATGCCCGCGCAGAAGATATCCGGCTTGAAGATCTCCAGCATGGCGTCGGCCTCGTGCTGGCTGATGTCGTCGATGACCAGGGACCCATCCGTCATTTCCGGCATCATGCCGCGGTAGTCGGAAAAGGGCACCCCCTTCTCCTCCTGCAGCTTCGCCATCTCTTCGGGGCTCTTGCGGGGGCGGTATTTTTCCGGGTCGGGGTGGATCTCCAGCTCCTCGATGTTCCGGCTGTCCGCATCGACCTTGATGCTCGGGAGCACCTTCCGGCCCTCGTAGTCGTCCCGGTGGGCGAACTCGTACCCTGCGGAGAGGGTCTGCATGCCCAGTTCGGCAAACAGCTCCTGGTAGTGGTGGGCCCGGGAGCCGCCCACGAAGAGCATGGCCCGCTTGCCCTCGGTCCTCGGCCGGATTTCGGCCTGGGCCGCCTCCACCTTGGGCATCTCTTCGGCAATCACCTGCTCCACCCGGTCGATGAGCTTCGGATCCCCGAAATAATCTGCGATCTTCCGGAGGGACTTGGCCGTGGCCTTGGCCCCGATGAAGTTGATCTTGATCCAGGGGAGGCCGTACTTCTTCTCCATCATTTCCGCCACGTAGTTGATGGAGCGGTGGCACATGATGAGGTTGAGGTCGGCGGTGTGGGCGTTGGCGAATCCGTCGATGCTCGAGTTGCCGCTGAAGGTCGAGATCGTGGTCAGGCCGCATTTCTC
>CAJXSB010000256.1 GCA_913060435.1 uncultured Desulfococcus sp. | reverse complement strand
GGGCCGGCACAACCTCTGCGAGCACGAGTTCGGCCTTGCCCACGGCATCAACGGCGGTTTTGCCGAGTATGTCCGGCTTCCGAAGGAGATCGTCAACATCGGCGGCGTGGTGAAGCTTCCGGACGGCCTGCCCGATGAAAAGGCCGTTCTGGCCGAACCCCTGTCTTGTGTCTACGCCTCCCTCAAAACCTGCCGGGTGACGGAAGGGTCCGTCGTGGCGGTCCTGGGGGCCGGCCCCATGGGACTGATGCACCTGAAGATGGCCAAATGGGCCGGGGCCACGGTGATCTCGGTCGACCTGCTCGACGCGCGGCTGGAGACCGCCCGGCAAATGGGCGCGGATTTCTGCATCAACCCAAAGGCGGTCGACCACTTCGAAGAGATCCTGAAGATCACCGGAGGTCACGGCGCCGAGGCGGTGATCGCCTCCCTCGGGATCCCCGGAGTCATCGAGGAGAACCTGAAGCTGACGAGAAACGGGGGCACCTTCAACATCTTTGGCGGCCCCCCCGCCGGCCAGACCATCGCCGTCGACCCGCGGTGGCTCCACTATGGTGAAATCACCCTCACCGGAACTTTTGCGGCATCGCCGGTGGCGTTCCGGGAATGCCTCGATCTCCTCATCCGGGACGAGATCGACGTGGCGGGCCTGATCTCCGACCGGTTCACCCTCGACAATTTTCTCGATGCGGTGGAGCGGGCCAAGAACCAGACCATGATCCGGGGCATCGTCGTCTTCTGATGCCGGGTCGAGCGCCCGCCGCCGGCGCTGCGGAAAACCGAGCACCCCGCACCGCCGGCGCCGCGGGAAACCGAAAACCTTCAAGGAAAAAGGAATCCCCATGAACGGAAAAGAGAGGCGGCTCAGGAACATATTGAACCGAAACACCGGGCGGAGCCTGGTCCTCGCGGTGGACCACGGCATGGCACTGGGCGCCATGAGCGGCATCGTAGACATCGCCGGGACCATCCGCTCGCTGGACGCCACCGGCAAGGTCGACTGCTGGCTCATGACCAAGGGCATCTACACCCACGCGTTCGACCCAGCGGGGGATCCCGGCGTCATCCTCCGCGCCAGCGGCGGCGCCACCATCGCCGGGCCGGATTTGACCCGGGAGGGGCCGACGGCGAGCGCCGAAGAGGCGCTGTTTCTGGGGGCGGACGCCATGGCCACCACGGCGTTCATCGGCTCCGGCTACGAGCACGAAACCCTGGTCGGCATGGCGGCCATGGCCACCGAATGCCGGAAATGGAACCTCCCCCTGCTCGGCGTCATCGGCCTCGGAAAGACCAACGAGGAGAAGAAGAAGGACCCGAAATTCATCGCCCTCGGCGCACGCGTCGGTGCGGAGCACGGCGCCGACATCATCAAGACCTACTACACCGAGAATGATTTCGACAAGGTCGTGGCCGGGTGCCCGGTCCCGGTCATGATCGCCGGCGGGCCCAAGTGCGAGACCAACCTCGACACCTTGAAGATGATCCACGGCGCCCTCCAGGGCGGGGCCCGCGGCATCGTCATGGGCCGCAACGTCTGGCAGAGCCCCCACCCCACGGCGCTTCTCTCCGCCGTCTACGGGCTGATCCACGAGAACATGGACGTCAACGAAGCGGCCGGACTCCTCGACCATCTCGCCGCCCGATAATCGCAAATAAAAACCTCCCCCCGGCGGTGGGGGGAGGTTGACTCGAGATGTTTTTTTATCGCAGAGGAGGGTGCCGCCCCCCGGAAGGGGCTAGGGAAGGCCCGGCAGGCGACGGAGGATCGCCGCGAGGACCTGGTTCGGTGCGAGTCCGTCCGTTCGGACGGCGATGTCGTGATGGCGGCGGTAGAGCGGATACCGCTCATCATAAAGATCTGCAATGGTCTGCCCCGGCGCACGGACGACACCCCGGGCATCCACGTCGTCGAGGCGGTGAAGGAGCCGTTCAAGGGAGATGTCGAGGAAGACGACCGTACCCGATCGGGCGAGGTGCGCCATGGCCCGGTCGCTGTAGACGACGCTTCCGCCGGTGGCGATGACATGGGCCGTGCATTGGACGTCGCAGATATACTCCTCCTCCAGCGCCCGAAAACGCCTCGCTCCCTCGGCCCGGATGATCTCCTGGAGGCTTCGGCCTTCCCGGGCCTGGATGAGGATGTCCGTATCCAGAAAATCATACCCCATCCGCTTGGCCAGCAGCACGCCCACGGTGCTCTTCCCAACCCCGGGCATCCCGATCAATACGATGTTTCGATCCTCGTTCATCCCCATTGCCGCCTGCTGCGAAGCGTTGACAAACGCTTTTCCCGCCGGGGGGAAAAGCATACCGGCTTGTAGCAGAAAGGAGATGGCAAGGCAAGGCAAGACGGGGATGGGACGGCACCCTCTCCCCGAGGGAGGGGAAAGGGTGCGGTGCTGCGCCGACGGCGGGTGGATGCCGGACGACTATGGCTGGGTCACCGGCCGGGCGCTGGGGGTGAGCCCGCTGCCCTGCTTCGCGCCAGCGCCTCCGGCGCCGGATCCGCCATAGGTGAGAACCTCGAAATCCGGATAGGCATTGCCGCCGTGCTCGGTGTAGTCCAGGCCTTCCAGCTCCTCTTCGGGAGATACCCGGAGGCCGATGGTGGCATCGATGGCCTTGAACAGGAGGAAGGCCATGGTAAAGGTCCACAGGAAACAGGCCCCGATCCCCAGCAGCTGGACGCCGATAATCCCGGCCGACGTGCCGCCCGTGTTGAAGATGCCCGCGGCCAGGGTCCCCCAGGCGCCGTTGACGCCGTGAACCGACACCGCACCGACGGGGTCATCAATCCGGATCCGGTCGAAAAAGAGGACCGAGAGCACCACGAGAACGCCGGCGACGGCGCCGATGATGATGGCGCTGCCCGGGGAGACGTTGGCGCACCCGGCCGTGATGCCGACCAGCCCCGCCAGTGCGCCGTTGAGGCTCATGCCGACCTCGGGCTTGCCGAACTTGATCCAGGAGGTCACCATGGCCAGGACTGCGCCGGCAGCCGCTGCCAGGTTGGTGTTGACGGCAATCATGGCGATGGATTTATCGGCGGTGGTGGTGGACCCGGCATTGAAGCCGAACCAGCCGACCCAGAGAATAAAGACGCCCAGTGCCGCCATGGGGATATTGTGCCCCAGTATCGGACGAACGCTGCCGTCCTTTCCAAATTTCCCCATACGGGGCCCCAGAACCATGGCACCGGCCAGGGCAGCCCAGCCCCCCACCGAATGGACGACCGTGGAGCCAGCGAAATCGATGAATCCGAGCTTTTCAAGCCATCCGCCGCCGTTAAAGAGACCACCCCAGGCCCAGCTTCCGAAGATCGGATAGATCAGCGCGGTCAGAACAACGCTGTAGACCAGGTAGCCGGTGAACTTGGTCCGCTCGGCCATGGCGCCCGACACGATGGTGGCCGCCGTAGCGGCGAAAACGACCTGGAACATCCAGAAGACGAGCACCCATGGATCCCCGTCCGGCGTGAAGTCACTCAGAAAAAATCCGGATGCGCCGAACCATCCCGTCTGGGAGACCCCGAACATGAGGCCGAAGCCCACAGCCCAGAAAACAAGGGTTCCCATGGAAAAGTCCATCAGGTTTTTCATCATGATGTTGATGGTGTTTTTGGCGCGGGTAAATCCCGACTCCACCATGGCGAAGCCGGCCTGCATAAAGAAGACGAGCACGGCGGCGATGAGGGTCCAGAGATAGTTGGCATGATCCTGGACCATGGCGATGGCCTCTTTGTTCGAAACGGCCGTGGGAGCCTCTTCCGCGGCCCATACAGTATCGAACCCGGCAGCGACGCAGCATAAAATCAAGGCGATTGCTTTCATAGTATCTTCCTCCTCCTCGTGGTGTTGAATGATGTATCTGGGTTTACTTTTCAATTGCAGATACACATAGCAATCCACGTGCCACAAATAATCTTTCCACATAACACATTATATTATTTAAATAATATTCTTAATGAATTTCCGATCAAACCAGAACTTAAAATACAATTTTGTATTTTTATTGGCAAGATATGTACATTTTTGTGCTTCCACATGTCAATTTTGTATCCCAGGTTTGCTTTGACACCCCAGAATTCGTGATTTATTTTATTTAATTATTTTTATCCTGCCTTAATGGCGAATAATTCAGAATCTCAGCTCGAGTTTCGTTCATCCAATCAATAGAGGTGGTCTCCGGATCCGGACCCGGAGACCACCGACCTATGAAACCCGAATGTTACGTCAGAATATTGGAAGGCCCTGTTTATGTCCCGAAAAGATCGAGATCATTTCAACCTGCTCTGTGATATCGGAGACCTTGCGGCGCTGGTCACCGGCAGCCACAACATCGAAGCCTTCCTTGACAGCACCGTCAAGCTGGTTTCCAGACACCTCGAAGCGGATGTATGCTCCATCTATTTATATGATGAAAATGCAGGGGATCTGGTCCTCAAAGCGACCGTCGGACTCAACCCGGACGCGATCGGCCAGATTCGCATGAAGCCCGGTGAGGGCCTGGTGGGGGCGACCTTTGAAAGCCTGCATCCTATCCGGGAGGCCTTTGCCAGCTGCAACCCTCTGTTCAAATACTTCGAGGAGGCCAACGAGGACCGGTTCGAATCCTTCCTCTCCGTCCCGATTCAGCGGGGCGTGCAGAAAATCGGCGTTCTGGTGGTGCAGCACGAAAAACCCGATTATTTTTCCGAACGGGACGTGATGGCGCTCAAGGCCTCGGCATCGCAGCTGGCGGGCGCGGTGGAAAACGCCCGGCTCCTCATGGACCTCTATGAAGCAACCGGTACCCCCGCAGCCCCGTCGGCACTGGAGCCCCAGGCATTCATCCGGGGCCAGATCGCTTCCGAGGGCATTGCACAGGGACCCATCACCTTCTTCAAAAAAAGCCACGTCTCTTTTCTGTCGGGCAATGCGAACCTCTGCACGCGGTTCACGGAAGCGGACTTCCACGAGGCCGTCAAAAAGACCTCCCGGGAGCTCGCCGAGCTTCAGTCCCGCCTGGCGGAACGGCTCCCGGAGAGCGCATCCCTCATTTTCACGGCCCACTTCATGATTCTCAAGGACCCCAAGTTCATCGACCGGATCGTCCACCAGATTACGGAGGGGGCCTCGCCGCCCGATGCCGTCAGAAGCGTCGCCCGGCACTACATCAATGTCTTCTCATCCAGCAGCCACGCCTACATCCGCGAAAAGGTCAGCGACATGGAGGACCTGGCGGGACGCATTCTCAAGAACATGTACCGCCATGGCCAGGAGATGCAGGGGAATGAAAAAGGCAGGATCGTCGTCGCGGGAGAGCTCTATCCTTCGGAGATCCTGAAACTGGCCTCCGAGGACGTCCAGGGCGTCATCCTGGTCAAGGGGGGAATCACCTCCCACGTCTCGATCCTCGCCCGCTCCCTCAAAATTCCGCTGATCATCGCCGATCATCCCCAGCTGATGGAGCTGCCGGAGGAGACGCCCGTCCTGCTCGACGCCACTATCGGCAATATCTACATCAACCCGGACGAGGAGATCCTCGCCCAGTTTGCCGAACGACAGGCTGCGGGGCAGGTGCTGGCCAAAACACCGGATACAGCGTGCCGGATCGCCTGCACCGCAGACGGGACACGCGTGAGGCTCCTGGCCAACATCAACCTCCTGAGCGAGCTGGCCGTCGCCAAAGAGATGAACGCCGAGGGCATCGGCCTCTACCGGACCGAGTTTCCATTCATCGTCCGCCCGACCTTTCCATCCGAGGAGGAGCAGTACCTGGTCTACAAGCATCTCTTTGATGAGATGGCCGACCGGGAGGTCACCATCCGGACCCTCGACATCAGCGGCGACAAGGCACTGGTCTACTCCAACGCCACCAGCGGCAAAAACCCCGATCTGGGGCTGCGGTCGATCCGGTTCTCTCTCCGCCACCGTCCCTTGTTCGAACAGCAGCTTCGGGCCATCCTCCGGGCCGGTGCCGACGCCGGGCGCCTCCGCATCATGTTCCCCATGATTTCATCGCTGGACGAATTCCGCGAGGCGAAGCGCATCCTCGAGATCTGCATGGACGACCTCGCCCGGGAAAACCTGCCCCACCATTCCAACCCCGCCATCGGGATGATGGTCGAGGTTCCATCGGTGGTGGAGATCATGCCGGCCCTGGCCAGGGAGACCGACTTCTTTTCCATCGGCACCAACGATTTCATTCAGTATACCATCGCCGTCGACAGAACCAACGAGAAGGTGGCCGAGTATTACCGGGCCTATCACCCGGCGGTGCTTCGGGGGCTATCGAGGGTCGTCCGGGCGGCGGTCGCCGCCGAAAGAGAAATCGCCGTGTGCGGCGAAATGGGGCATGAGACGGAATACATCCCCTTCCTGCTGGGGATCGGGGTACGCACCCTGAGCGTGGGGCCGCAGTTCCTGCCGGCGGTTCATGACTGCATCGCAGGGCTGACCCTGGCGGATGCCGAACGCCATGCCGGGATTCTCCTGGCGGAGGACACCCTGGCCGGGGCACTCAAGGTACTTCAATCCTACACGGCTGGGCGAACGGAGGGGGCACCCGCTCCTGGAAGCGCTCTTTGACAGCCTGCCATTCGTACTCCTGGCGGATAAACCCGTCGACGATACGGGGGTCGAACTGGGAGCCGCTCCGCTCCAGGATGAACTCCCGAGCCTTGTCATGGCTGAAGGCCGCTTTATAGGAGCGGCATGTGGTGAGAGCGTCGTAGACATCCGCCAGGGCCATGATGCGTGCGGCCAGCGGAATTTCCTCCCCCCGAAGGCCTTCGGGGTAGCCGGCCCCATCCCAGTGCTCGTGGTGGTATTTGGCGATCTCGAAGGCGAAGCGGAGATACGGCGTCCTGTTTTTCCGGTAGAGCGATTCGAGCAGAT
>CAJXSB010000255.1 GCA_913060435.1 uncultured Desulfococcus sp. | reverse complement strand
CCGAGGGCCAGATGAAAGCCCTCCGGGCCGCCTATCAGGAAGCCGACGTGCTTCCGGCAACCATCGAGATGATCGAGGCCCACGGCACCGGGACCCGCGTCGGCGACGAGGTCGAATTCAGCGCCCTCAAGCAGGTCTTCGAAGCGTCGCCCCAGGAGAAGGGCGGTGAACGGAAAAACTGGTGCGCCATCGGCACCGTCAAGTCGATGATCGGCCATACCAAAGCGGCCGCGGGCGCCGCGGGCGTGATCAAGGCCGTCCTCTCCCTCTACCACAAGGTTCTGCCGCCGACCCTCAAGGCCGACACCCCCGACCCCCGCCTACAAATCGATGACAGCCCCTTCTATCTTTCCACCGGCATCCGGCCGTGGATGTCCAGCGGGGGCCATCCGCGGCGGGCCGGCGTCAGCTCCTTCGGGTTCGGCGGGAGCAATTTCCACATGCTCCTCGAGGAGGCGGACGGCGAGGAGCACGGGGTCGCCTGGGACGGCTCCGTCGAGATTTTCGCCCTTTCCGGGAGCAGCCGCGACGAGATCGCCCGGCGCCTGGACGGCATCCGCGGCCATGTCGACGGCATGGCCGATGAAGATATTTCCGCACTGGCCGCCCAAAGCCGGGCCGAATTCTCCGTGGGATCCCCCCACCGCCTCTTTCTGGTGATGGAAAAGACCCTGGACCGTTTCGAGAACATGGCGGGCGTTTTCACCGATGCGCTGGAAGCCCTGAAGCAGAACGTCCGGGAAACCTTCTGGAACGTCCAGAACATCTTCTACGGCGGTCCGGCCGGGGATTTCGGCAAGCTCGCCTTTGTCTTTCCCGGACAGGGGAGCCAGTACGTCGACATGGGGCGCGACCTGGTCTGCCGTTTCCCGGAAGCCATGAAGGTCATGGAGATGGCCAACGCCGCCGTCGGCCGGATAGGATGGCTGGGGGACCGGATCTACCCGCGTCCCGCCCGGAGCGAGGCGGAGCGGGATGCCCAGGAAGGCCGCCTGCGCCGGACCGATGCGGCCCAGCCGGCCATCGGCGCCGTGAGTCTGGCCATGGCCCGGATTCTGCACCGCTTCGGCCTGGTGCCCGACAGCGTCTGCGGCCACAGTTTCGGTGAATTGACCGCCCTCTGCGCCGCCGGGTGGATCGACGGCAAGACCTTCTTCGAGCTGGCCTTCACCCGCGGCAGACTCATGGGGGAGGCCGGCGAGGCCGGCGCCGGCGCCATGACGGCGGTGAAGGCGCCCCTGGATGACATCGACCGCCTGATCCGCGAGCGTTCCCTCGACGTGGTCCTGGCCAACCGGAATACCCCGGAACAGGGGGTGATCTCGGGTGCGGTGGACGCTGTTGCGCAGGCCGAGTCGCTCTGCCGCTCCCTGGGAATCCAGACCCGCAGGCTCCCCGTCTCCGCCGCCTTCCACAGCCGGCTGATGGCCCAGGCCCAGGCCCCGTTTGCCGATGCCGTCCGGGAGGTGCCGATGCATCCCACCGGCATCCATGTCTTTTCCAACACCACGGGAGCGGCCTATCCCGATGACGCCGATCAGGCGAGGAGCCTCCTGGCAGAGCAGATGCTCTCACCGGTCGATTTCGTCCGGGAGATCAAGACCCTCTGGGATGCCGGCATCCGGACCTTTGTGGAGGTGGGGCCGAAGTCGGTCCTGAGCGGCCTGATCCGTTCGATTCTCAAGGGCCTCCAATGCAATGCGGTCCCCCTCGACGCCTCGTCGGGGCGCCGGTTCGGCATCGCTGATCTGGCCCGGCTTCTCTGCCATCTGGCGGCCCTTGGGCAGCCGGTGGCCATCGACCAATGGGAGGAGGCCGCCCCCCGGAAACGGAAGCAGCGCATGAGCATCCCCATATCCGGCGCCAACTACCGATCGCCGGCCAGGCAGCAGCCGCCGCCTGCCGACGGAAAACGGCCGCCGGTATCCGGCGGCACCGAGACGCCGATCGTGCCGCCAAGACCCGCAACCGACATCCCGCAGGCACTGCCTGATGAACAAACACCGGCCGCCACTGGGCCCGCCCTGGTGGGACCGGATAAACCGAGTGCAGGAAACAAACCGCCCATGAACACGAAAAAAGAACATCCGGCCGCGGCGCTCCCCAAAGCGAGCGGGGGATACCTGTCGGACGCCTTCAAGGCGGTCCAGGAGGGGCTGCGCTCCATGCAGGCACTCCAGATGCAGACCGCTGAAGCCCATAAACGATTTCTGGAGACGCAGTCCCAGGCCAACCGCACCCTCCAGGAGATGATGGAGAGCACCCACCGGCTGGCGGAGGCCTCCATGCTGGGGATCCCCGAGGGGGCCCCCGCTCCGGTCATTGCACAGACGCGGGCCGAGGCCCCGCCCCCGTCGATGGAGACGCCCCGAACATCCGCCGAGAGCCCCCCGCCTTCCACCGATCCGCCGGCGGAGACCCCCGCCCCGGAACCGGCATCCATCCCCGCTCCCCCGCAGGCATCCGCCGCCGGGGGCAATGGAAACGGTCGAATCGAGGCGGCCATGCTCGGGGTGGTGAGCGAGTTGACCGGCTACCCCGAGGAGATGATATCGTTCGATATGGACATCGAGGCGGACCTGGGGATCGACTCGATCAAGCGGGTCGAGATCCTCTCTGCCTTTGAAGAGCGGATGCCGGATCTGCCCCAGGTCTCCCCCGAGATGCTGGGCACCATGAAGACCCTCGGCCAGATCGTCGCGTATCTGGTCGGGGCGGCGCCGTCGGTGGATGCAGCGCCTCCGGCGGCCCGGGAGACGGCGGCGGAACCGGCGCCGGTGCAGGATTCCAGCGCCCCCGCCCCGGTGGCGGAGAAACCGGTCGCCGCGACCCTTGTCGGGGTGGTGAGCGAGCTGACCGGCTATCCGGAGGAGATGATTTCGCTCGATATGGACATCGAGGCGGACCTGGGGATCGACTCGATCAAGCGGGTCGAGATCCTCTCTGCCTTCGAAGAGCGGATGCCCGGCCTGCCGCCGGTCCCGCCGGAAGAGGTGGGAAGCCTCAAGACCCTGGGGCAGATCGTGGCCCATCTGGAAGGTGGTGCAGTCGCACCCGGAGCGGCCGCCCCGGCCGAGCCGATGGAGAGCATCGCGGGACCCGACGCCCCCGCCGAAAATTCGACGGCGGGTCCGGTCGATGCGGCCTTCGTCGAAAAAAAAAAGGTGCTGCCCGTCCCGAGTCCGTTTGAGGCCGGTCCCCGGGTCGCCGTTCCCGACGGCAGACCCGTATTCATTGCCGAGGATGCTCATGGGCTCGGCAGGGCCATTGCGGCGGCGCTGGAGACCCGAGGCATCGCAGCAATCGCCGCGCCGCCCGCAGAGCTCCTGGAATGGCAGGACGTCTATACCGCAGCCGGCCTGGTGATCCTGGCGGATGCCTGGGAAAACCGGGATGCCGACTTTCTTCCGTCGGCCTTTGCGCTGCTCCACCGGCTGGGGACGGACCTGGTCGACTCCGGGCGGAAAGGCGGTGCCCTTTTCAGCACGGTCAGCCGGATCGACGGCGCCTTCGGCTTCCAGGGCGGCGGCCTCGATGAGCCCTATCAGGGGGGACTCGCAGGTCTCGCCAAGACCGCGGCGCTAGAGTGGCCGGAGGTCTGCTGCCATGCGCTCGATATCGCGCCCGGCTGGGAGGAGGTGGAAGCGGTCGCCGAGGCGATCGTCCGGGAACTGGTCCAGGCCGGTCCGGTGGAGGTTGGACTCGATCGGGAGGAGCGCCGCGAGCTCTCCCTGGCCCCAGCCGCCTATCCGGAAGGCGGGCTGAACCTTGCGCCCGGGGATGTTGTCGTGGCCACGGGCGGCGCTCGGGGCGTCACTGCCGAGTGCCTGTGCGCCCTGGCCGGGCGGGCCCCCCTGACCCTGGTGCTTCTGGGCCGCTCCCCGGCCCCGACGCCGGAGCCTGAATGGCTGTCGTCCCTGACATCGGCCGCCGATATGAAGCGGGCGCTGCTGGCCCACCACCCCTGGCCGGACGGCACGCCGACGCCGGCCCAGCTCGAAGCCGTCTACCAGGGATACGCCAACGGCCGTGAGATCGCCGGGAGCATCCAGCGGATGATGGATGCGGGTGCGACGGTCCACTACGCAACAGCGGACGTGCGCGACGCCGAAGCGGTCGGGCGGGTCCTGGACGAGGTGCGCGCCGAGCACGGCCCCGTCAAGGCGCTGATCCACGGCGCCGGAATCCTGGAGGACCGATTCATCGTCGACAAGACGCCGGATCAGTTCGCCCGGGTGCTCGAAACCAAGGTCCGGGGACTGGAGGTGCTGCTGGAGGCCCTGGAAAGCGACCCCCTCGCATATCTGATCCTCTTTTCATCGGTGGCGGCCCGAATGGGCAACCGGGGCCAGGCCGACTACGCCGCCGCCAACGAGGTGCTCAACAAGATCGCCCATAAGACAGCGGCGCTTCGCCCCTCGTGCCGGGTCATCTCCTTCAACTGGGGGCCCTGGGACGGCGGCATGGTCTCGCCTGAACTGCGGCGGGAGTTTGAACGAAGCGGCGTTGCGCTGATCCCCCTTTCGGCCGGAGCGGAAAGCATGGTGGCCGAGATGGCGGGTTTGCCGGGCGAATCGGTGGAGATCGTCATGGGCGGGGGCCTGGCGCCCCAGGCGCCGTCCAGCCCGGATGACGGCAGGAAAGAGACGGCGTCGCTCCCCGATGCGGCCCCGGAGGTGCAGCGTGCACCGCCGGCCGCGGCGGAGATCCCGGGCGCGAGCCCCCAGGACCTCCTCTGCCTGCTGTTCAAACGCGAGGTCGACATTGAGCGGTTTCCCGTGATCGGATCGAGCCTTTTGGATGGTCAGCCGGTCTTTCCCTTCGCCCTCATGACCGAGTGGCTGGGGCATGGGGCGCTCCACGACAACCCCGGACTCTACCTCCACGGCCTCGACGATGTTCGGCTGGTGCGGCGCATTCAGGTGGGGGCGGGGCGGAAGCTGATCCGGCTCATGGCCGGCAAGGCCCGGCGGAACGGCGGGATATACGAAGTCGATGTGGAGCTTCGAAACGGCGTACAGGGCACGGATGAGGTCGTCCATTCACGGGCCCGCGCCATCCTGGCGGACACCCCCCACCATGCGCCGCCGTCCTTCAGTCCGCCGCTGGACATCCGGGTGAAGTCCTACGCCAAGAGCATGGACGAGATTTATGAAAAGATTCTCTTCCTGGGGGAAGATCTCCGGGGCATCCGGGAGATCATGCGCTGCTCGCCCAAGGGCATCATCGCCAAAATCACTTCGGCGCCGCCCCCGGAGCGGTGGATGGCCGAGCCCCTCCGGACCCGCTGGATCGGAGATCCGCTGGTCCTCGATTCGGCCTTCCAGATGGTGACGGTCTGGGCCCATGACCAGAAGGGCCGGCTCTCTCTGCCCAACTACGGCGCCGCCTACCGCCAATACCGGCCCGCCTTCCCCGAAAACGGGGTGACGGCCGTGTTCGAGGTGACCGGCGCGGACGACGACAGCGTCAAGGGCGATTTCACCTTCCTCGATGCCGGCAACGAGGTGGTGGCCCAGCTTCTCGGATATGAAGCGGTCCTGATGCCCCAGGACGGTGCGTCCTGACGGATGTGACCGCTTCAATATAGGAATAGACCGGATAAGAATACACCGGGCATGCTGCAGCGGGCGAGCCCGCATCGTCCGCGGCAGCGTGCACCGGCCACGCCGCGCCTTCGCCGGCCTGCGCTTCAAGGCGCAGGCGCACCCGCGGCCGGCGGCTGCCGTCTCCCCCCCCTTACCGGCTTTCGAGGATCAGCGTCACCGGTCCGTCATTGACCAGGGCCACGTTCATCATGGCCCGGAACTGGCCGGTTTCCACCCGGACCCCCCGCTCCCGCGCCGCCGTTACGAAATAACGATAGAGCGCCTCGGCCTTTTCCGGGGCCGCCGCATGGACGAAGGAGGGTCTCCGTCCCTTGCGGCAGTCGCCATAGAGGGTGAACTGGGAGACCACCAGGAGATCGCCGCCCACATCGAGGAGCGACCGGTTCATTTTGCCCGCGTCGTCCTCGAAGATCCGCAGGTGGATGGTCTTTTCCACGAGGTAGTCGGCATCCTGCCGGGCGTCGTCCTCGGAGACCCCCAGCAGGACCAGGAGGCCCCGGCCGATGCGGCCGACCTCCCGGGCGTCCACCGTGACGGCGCTCTCGGTAACCCGTTGAAGGACCGCCCGCATGTCAGGACCTCTTTTTCAGGAGTTCCGCAAAGGGATTGTTGAAGGGTTCATGCCGCTTCCGGCGATCCTGGCCGCCGGCGGGCTTCCCGCCGGGTTTTCCCCGGGCGGGTTTCCGTGTTTTGCCGGGCGCTTTTTTTCCGGCCGCGCCCGCCGTTTTTCGTTCACCAGGGGTCGAGCGCATGGAGAGGCCGATCCGGTTCCGGTCCAGGTCGACGTCGAGAACCGTCACCACGACCCGCTGGCCCACCTTGACGATCTCGGCCGGGTCCTTGACGAAGCGGTCGGCCAGCTCGCTGATGTGGACGAGGCCGTCCTGGTGGACGCCGACGTCCACGAAGGCGCCGAAGGCGGTGACGTTGGAGACGATCCCGGGAAGCTTCATGCCCGGGGAGAGGTCCGAGGGGCTCTCGATGCCCGGGGCGAAGGCAAAGGGCTCGAAGCTCTTGCGCGGGTCCCGGCCGGGCTTGGCCAGCTCGTCGAGGATGTCCCGGAGGGTGGGAATCCCCACGGTTTCCGTAACATACCGGGCGATGTCGATCTTCTGCCGCAATTCGGATGACGCCATGAGTTCCGGGACGGTGCAGCCAAGGTCCCCGGCCATCTGCTCGACCACCGGATAGCTTTCCGGGTGGACGGCGCTGGCGTCCAGGGGGTTGTCGCCGTCGCTGATGCGGAGGAAGCCGGCACACTGTTCGAAGGCCTT
>CAJXSB010000254.1 GCA_913060435.1 uncultured Desulfococcus sp. | reverse complement strand
CCTTCCGGAGGGCTCTCCGGGACCGGAACGGTCCGTTCTCGTCCCGGAAGGCGACGATGTTCCTCGCCAGCTGGGGGCCGAGGCCCGAGACATAGGTGAGGAGCTGGACGCTGGCCCGGTTGACGTCGACGCCGACGCCGTTGACGCAACTGACGACCACGTCGTCGAGGGCCGATCGGAGGGCGGTTTGGTCCACGTCATGCTGGTACTGGCCGACGCCGATGGATTTGGGGTCGATCTTGACCAGCTCCGAGAGCGGGTCCATGAGCCGGCGTCCGATGGAGACCGACCCGCGGACGGTCAGGTCCAGGTCGGGAAACTCCTCCCGGGCCACCTCCGATGCCGAGTAGATCGAAGCGCCGCTCTCGTTGACCACGACGATCGGGATCTCCCGGGGCAGATCGAGCCCCCGGAAAAAGGCTTCGGTCTCGCGGCTGGCTGTACCGTTGCCCACGGCCACCGCCTCGATCTCGAAATCCCGGCAGAGCTTCCGGGCGAGGTCTGCCGCCCGCTCGGGCTGGTGGAGGTAGATGGTGTCGTGATGGAGCAGCTTTCCCTGCCGGTCGAGGCAGACGATCTTGCAGCCGGTGCGGAACCCGGGGTCGACCCCCATGACCCGCCTGGGGCCCAGGGGCGGGGCCAGCAGCAGCTCCCGCAGGTTTTCGGCAAAAACCCGGATCGCCTCGGCGTCGGCGGCTGCCTTGGACGCGAGGCGGATCTCCGTCTCCATGGAGCGGGAGAGGAGGCGCTTGTAGCTGTCGGCGACGGCCATGGCGATCTGATCCGCGGCAGCGCCGGGGGCGTTGATGAAGCGTGCCTTCAGCGCCGCCAGCGCCGCCTCCTCGGGCGGTTCGACGGCGAGGCTCAGAATCTCCTCGTTCTCCCCCCGCCGCATGGCGAGGACCCGGTGGGAGGGGGCGTTTTTGACCGGCTCCTCCCATGAAAAATAGTCCCGGAACTTGGCGCCCTTCTCCTCCATGCCGGGGATCACCCCGCTCCGGAATACGCCCTTTTCAAAAAACATCTCCCGGATCTCGGCCCGGGCATCGGCATCCTCGTTGATCCATTCCGCCATGATGTGGCGCGCTCCGGCAAGGGCCTCGTCGGCGCTGTCGACACCGCGTTCGGGGTCGACAAAGGCCCCGGCAGCGGCTTCCGGATCCTCGGCGGAGCGCTCGAAAATGGCCTGGGCCAGGGGCTCGAGGCCTTTCTCCCGGGCGATGGTCGCCTTGGTCCGTCGCTTGGGGCGAAAGGGAAGGTAGATGTCCTCCAGCACCGAAAGGCTCTCCGCCGCGGCCACGGCGGCCTGGAGCTCGTTGTTGAGGTGTCCGTGCTGTTCGAGGGACTTGAGCACGGCCGCTTTCCGGCTGTCCAGTTCTTCCAGGCTCTTGAGCTGGTCGCGCACGGCGGTGATGGCGACTTCGTCGAGGCTGCCGGTGGCCTCCTTACGGTATCGGGCGATGAACGGCACCGTGGCGCCTTCGGCGAGCAGGGCCGCGACGGCCTGCACCTGTCCTTCGGCAATGCCCGTGTTTTCCTGGATGGTCGATAGATGGTCTGGGTTCATGCAAGCATCCTCAATGGGAAGATAGAATTCGGCCGAGAGCCGGCGGCGGAGGGGTCGGTGTGTTCACGCCCTGCCCTTTGTCCACCGGTCTGCAGCGCTGCGGTCAAAAATGTAACGAGCTATAGAATATGGACAGGAGCAAAGTCAAGCGAGGAAACACCAGCCATTGACCCCTGTAGGCGGATCTGGTATGAAATTCACAACATTTAACCATCATGAACGATCCGACCACAGGTTCGCTGCCATGCTTTCATTTGTCCATACCCGCTCTGGCCTGGTCCTCGCCGCTCTGCTCCTTTTTGTTCTCGGCGCCTGCGGTGCAGACACGACCTCCCTTCAGGACATCGAACATGCCCTGAAGAACGCTCGCTCCTACGCCATCATTCTGGAGGATATGAAGGTGGAGGGGAATTTCTTCAAGGACTACTATCACCGTTACCGCATCGTCCAGGGCGACAACGTCCGCACCACCGACTGGCTCCGGGTGTCCAAGGAGGTCTATCGGGCCAACGAGGCCCTCCTCGGCATGACCATCGCCGGCCGAAAGGACGGGGACCCGCTTCCCGCTGCTGCCCCGCCCGGATATCCGTATGTCGGGGATCCGCGCTACGGCTCCTGGCGGACCGACAGCTCGGGCCGTACCTTCTGGGCCTTTGCCGGCGGCATGGCTCTGGGCAGCCTGATGGATGCGGGGCGCTATCCCCCCATCTACCGGAGCGACTGGGAGGACTACCGCACCTACCGCTCCCGGAAGAGCCCCTATTTCGGGAAGAATCGTCAATACGGCACATATGGCACCGTCACCCAGAAGACCCGGCCGGACTTCTACCAGCGACGGATGGCCAGGGAGGCCCAGAAAAAGTCATCTTTCCTCAAAAAGGTGAGTCAGCGGACCGGCCGCACCAAGACCAATTTTCGGGGACGCTCGGGAGGACGGGGGAAATAGGGATGAATATCGATGATCTCTTGACGGCGCTGGTCTATCTGATTGTATTCTATCTGGTCTTTTTTATCGGGAAGTTGGTGAATGATCTTTTGCACCGCGGGTACGACCTTACCCATGAACTGGTCCAGCGGGACAACCCGGCCATCGCCCTGGGGGTGGCCGGGTACTATCTGGGGCTGGTGCTGGCCATCGGCGGTGCCGTGGCAGGCCCCAGCAACGGCCTGGTGAACGACCTCATCGACCTCGGCATTTACGGGCTGCTCGCCATTCTTCTCCTGAACCTCTCGTGGTTTGTCTGCGACCGGCTGCTCCTCTATAAATTCCGCACCGAGGACGAACTCATCCGGGATCAGAACCCGGGAACCGGGGCGGTGGTCTTCGGCGTCAACGTGGCCTCGGGCGTCATCGTCTTCGGCGCCGTGACCGGCCAGGGCGGCAACATCTGGACGGCCATGGCATTCTGGGCCGTGGGGCAGGTGCTGCTGCTTGCGGCCGGCTGGGTCTACAACCGGATCATCCCCTACGACATCCACGAGGTCGTCGAGCAGGACAATATCGCGGCCGGGGTCGGGTTCGCCGGGGCCATCGTCTCCATGGGCATCGTCATCGGGCTCTCCTCGGCAAGGGATTTCACCCGCTGGAGCGACGATCTTCCGGACTTTGCCCTCGCGGCCGCCGTCGGGCTCGTGATGCTGCCGGTCGTCCGGTTTCTCACCGACAAGATCCTCCTCCCCACCGTAAAGCTCTCGGACGAGATTGCCGTCCAGGAGCGGCCCAACGTCGGAGCGGCCTATATCGAGGCCTGCTCCTACATCGCGGCGGCGTTTGTTGTCTCCTGGTGTGTTTAGTCCGCTGAAGATCGGCTTCGCCCTCAAGGCCGCGCTCTTTGCCACCGGGTGCGCCGGCATCATCGCAGAATTCGTCCTGTCGACGTTGGCGACCTATCTGGTGGGCAACGCCGTCTTCCAGTGGACCATCGTCATGTCGCTGATGCTTTTTGCCATGGGGGTCGGGAGCCGTCTCAGCCGGTGCTTTCGGCGGCGGCTCCTCGACGTTTTCATCCTTACCGAGTTCACGCTTTCCGTCCTTTGTGCGGGCGCGGCCGTCTTTGCCTACGGTGTTGCGGCCTATACCGATTTCACCGACCTCGTCATCTACCTCGAGGCCTTTGTCATCGGTACCCTCATCGGATTCGAGATTCCTCTGGTCACCCGCATCAACAACGCCTATGAAGCGCTTCGGGTCAATATTTCGGGGGTCATGGAGAAGGACTACTATGGTTCCCTCGCCGGCGGGCTCCTCTTTGCCTTCGTGGCCCTGCCCCACCTGGGCATGACCCATACGCCCATTCTTCTGGGCGGGATCAATTTCCTGGTCGCCTCGCTGATCCTATGGCGCTTCTTCCCGCTGGTCGAGAACCGGAAGGCCCTGGCGGCCTGCTTTGCGCTGGTGCTGGTTTTCCTCACGATGCTGGGGGTGCTGGCCCGTCCCATTGTCCTTTACGGCGAGCAGCGAAAGTATCGGGACAAGGTCGTCTACGCCCGGCAGACGCCCTACCAGAAGATCGTCATGACCCGCTGGAAGACCCACTACTGGCTTTACATCAACGGGCAGGAGCAGTTCTCCACCTTTGACGAGGAGCGCTACCATGAACCCCTCGTCCACCCGGCCATGAAGCTGGCCGCCGACCGGACCGACGTCCTCATCATCGGCGGGGGCGATGGTCTGGCCGCTCGTGAGGTGTTGAAGCACCCGGACGTCGCCGCACTGACGCTGGTCGACATGGACCCGGCCATGACGGCGCTGGCCCGCACCCACCCGGTGCTGGCGCACATCAACCAGGGGGCCCTCAACGATCCCCGGGTGCGGGTCGTCAACGACGACGCGGCCGCCTTTATGGCGCGGGATGAGGGGCTCTACGGCGTCATCATCGTCGATCTGCCGGATCCGGACTCCGTCGACCTCATGCATGTCTACTCAAAGGCGTTCTACGGGAGGCTCCGCCGGCATCTCCGCGAAGGGGGCGTGATGGTCACCCAGGCGGCGAGCCCCTATTTCGCGCCCAAGGCCTTCCGGTGCCTGGTCAAGACGATCCGGGCGGCCGGGTTTCCCGTCCTGCCCTACCACAACCAGATCCCCACCATGGGGGAATGGGGGTGGGTCATGGGCATGAAATCCCGCCGGATCGACGCGGAGGGGATGAAGGCGGCCATGATGTCCCGGTCCTTTGACGACATCGAAACACGGTTTATCAACCAGGATGCCATGATCGCCATGCTCCACTTCGGCAAGGGGGTCCTCGAACCGGAATACATGGAGGAGGTCAAGGTCAATACCGAACTGCATCCGGTACTCTACCGGTATTATCTGGCCGGCCTATGGGGGGTTTACTGACATGATCGCTCCCGATGTCTCCGCGGCGTTTCTGGTGCCGTTTTTCGGCCCCCTGCCGCCCTATTTCATTCACTGGGCCAAGTCCTGCGAAATCAATCACGATCATTTCCACTGGTTCGTCTACAGCGATCGCACCCGACAGCCGCGGCGCCTCAACCGGGCCGTCACGGTGATCCCCTATACCGTTGACGCAATGGCTGCGGATTTCAGCGATCTGCTGGGCATCGACATCTGCCGTGACAACCAGCGCATGGTCTGCAATTTTCGCCTGCTCCTGTATGCCCTTCGGCGGAAACGGGAGCCTTTGGACCGGTTCGACTTCATCGGCTACACCGACGTGGATATGATCTACGGCGACCTGTCCCGTTTCCTGCCTGACGACACCCGGGCCTACCGGATGATCAGCGGCGATGACGATCATCCCTGCGGGCCGTTCACCCTGATATGCCGCGATGCGGCGGCCTGCCTTCCCGATTCGTCCCGGATTCGCGAGGAGATGGGCCGGCGGTCGTACTGGGCTTTTGACGAGTCCCCAGAATTCATGGCGATCGTTGCGGACGGGGGGCCGGTCCATTGCCGGGCCCATCCACTCCAGCCGGCCATGACCCACGGCATCAACCACCGGAAAAGCTTTTCTGTATGGGATCGGGGCCGGGCGACGGTCTGGGACTTCCGCGGCCGCCGGATGCCGGGGGGATTTTACCACTTTTCCCGCTTCAAGGGGAAAGCGCGGTTCCGGGTGCGGCCCGAGGCGGTTTCACACCCGGTCTGGGGCGTCTGCAAATATGGAATCCTTCCGGCGTCCACCCGCCGGGCCTTCTGGCGCCTGGCGCTCTCGCTGGTGATGTGATGCTTTGGGCGGTCCAGGGAGTCTCGAACCTTGATCCTTGATCGATATATCCGGCGCGAGGTGGTCAAGCCCACCGTGGCGATCTGCTCGCTCCTTGTCTTTATCTTCGGCTGCTATATCGCCGCCAGATACCTGGAGGATGCCGTCAACGGGCAGATGCCGGGGGGGACGGTCCTTCTGCTGATCCTCCTCCGGATCGCCATCGCCCTGGAGGTGCTCCTGCCCATGACCCTCTACCTTTCGGTGATCATCGCTTTGGGGCGCCTTTACGGCGACAACGAGGTGATGGCCATGGTCTCCTGCGGCATTCCCACCGCCCGGGTCCTTCGATCCGTTTTTTGGGTGGCGCTTGTCGCGGGGGGGATCACGGCATGCTTTTCGATCCAGATTCGACCATGGGCCTGGGAGCGGTTTTATGACCTCAAGGCGAGGGCGATGCTCAACTTCGACATCACGCGGATGCGGGGCGGCACGTTCTATGAGATTCAAGACGGCGACCGGGTGATTTTCGCGGACCGTGTCGACGGGCAGGTGAATGCCGCCCGGCGGATTTTTATCCAGACCCGCCGGGAACAGGCGCTTGAGGTCATCTTTGCCCGGGAGGCCAGGCAGCGAAGGGATGAGAAGACCGGCGTGCCCATCCTCGAATTCACCGACGGATATTTCTATGAATTTTCCCGCCAGAAAAATCAGGGCCGGATCATGCAGTTCGGTAAATCGATGATCCAGCTTTCGCCCAAAGTCCCCCACCGGGACTTCAAGGTGAAGGCCGCTGCTACGGCGGTGCTGGCCCGGTCGGAAGATCCCGAGGAGATCGCGGAGCGTCAGTGGCGCCTGGCGGCGCCGGTGTCGACCGTGCTTCTGGCCCTCCTCGGCGCGGCCCTGGCCCATGCCTCCCCCCGCCAGGGCAAGTATGCGAGAATGCCTGCGGCGGTGGTCGTTTTCGCAGTCTACTACAACCTCAGCGCCGTTGTGAAAAAATGGGTCGGCCAGGGGATTATCGGCCCGATGCCGGGCATATGGTGGGTCCAGTTCCTGATGGCCGCCCTGGTGGTGGTCCTTCTATGGCGCCCGCGCATCGCGGTCCGGCGACGGGGGTGAGCATGCAGGGTGACCCATGCGACTGATGATTCCCGCCCGCCCGGCCCGCG
>CAJXSB010000253.1 GCA_913060435.1 uncultured Desulfococcus sp. | reverse complement strand
CCACCCCCAGATCCCAGCAGATCTTTGCAGCCTGGAGGCCCGTGGCGCCGCCGCCGAGGATGACGACGTCGGTCTGGAGGGGCATGGTGTTGTGGCGCTCGGAGTCGGACTTGATCAGATCGATGAGCAGATAGGTTCCCGGCAGCACCGCCTCGACTTCGTCCGGTGAGATCCGGGTCAGCCGGTTGTCCCAGCCGCCGGTGGCGAGGAAAATCGCTTCGAACTGATCCGAAAAGAGCCGGTCCAGGGTGAAATCCACGCCCATGGCAAGGCCGGTTCTGGCGGAAACCCCCATGTCGAGGATACCGTCGATGTCCCATTGGAGGATCTCTTCCGAGAGCCGCTCGGGTGCGATGGCGGTCCGGAGCAGTCCGCCCAGATGATCCGTCGCCTCAAAGACGGTCACGTCATGGCCGAGGCGGGCCGAGAAGAACGCGGTGGAGAGCCCCTCCACGCCCCCGCCGATGACAGCAATCCTGCGGTGGGTGTCGGGGGCCTTGTACGGCTGGATCCGTTCGCCGCTCTCCATCTCGAACTCTGCGACGAAGCGCTTCAGGAAGTTGATGGCGACGGGCTCGTCCACAAAATTGCGGCGGCAGGCATTCTCGCACGGCCGGGGGCAGATTCTCCCGATGACCGTGGGGAAGGGGTTCCGCTCCTTGATCACCTGGACCGCCCGGTAATAATCGCCCAGCTGGATCTGGTGGATATACTCCCGGATATCGATGCCGGCGGGGCACTCGCGCTGGCAGGGCGTGGTGCATTCATCGTCGGTGTATTCCCGGAGGATCCTGCGGGTGACCGAGGAGAGCGTAATGATATGCTTCGGGCAGACGCGTTCACAGGTGCCGCAGCCGGTGCACTTCTCGGCGTCGACGATGGGAAGGTTGTCGGGCCCCATGACGATGGCGTCGAACGGGCATACCCGCGCGCAGCTGCCGAGGCCGAGGCATCCGATGGTGCAGACCTTCATCCCGCCGCCGAGGAGGGCGACCGCGCGGCAGTCGTTCATGCCGTTGTAGATGTACTTGAGGTCCGCATCCTGGGTCCCGAAATAACAGCCGGGCCTGGCGATGTCCGGCTCCTTGGCCTCAATGGCCACCCCGAGAATCGCGGCAACGGCCTCGGCGGTCTCGATGCCGGCGGCCACGCAGGAATTGGGGGCGGACTTTCCGGCCACGATAGCCTCGGCATTGGCCGTACATCCGGGGTAGCCGCAACCGCCGCAGTTGGCGCCGGGAAGCACCCCGTCCACGGCTTCGACCATCGGGTCGACCCAGACGTAAAAGACTTTCGAAGCAACGGCCAGACCGACGCCTACGATGACTCCTAACCCTCCCATGATACAAACGGCTGTTATCATATTCTATGCTCCTTGATCCCTTGTGATCCCTTTATTTCCCTTGAAGTGTTGACGATGCCCGGTTCAGCTGATGGCATCGAACTTACATTTGTCGAAGCAGGTCAGGCATTCGACGCATTTCTCCTTGATGATCACGGCGACCTCTTTTTTCTTCCAGATGATGGCATCCGCCGGACACGCCCTGAAGCAGGCGCCGCACATGGTGCACTTTTCCGGGTCCACCTCAAAGTTCAGGAGAGCCGCACAGCGTTTGGCCGGGCACTTTTTGTCGTGTATGTGGGCGAGGTACTCCTCCCGGAAATACCGAAGGGTGGAGAGGACGGGGTTGGGCGCTGTCTGGCCCAGACCGCAGAGAGACCCCTCCTTGATGGTATCCGACAATTCTTCGAGAACGTCGATGTCCTCGGGCGTCCCCCGCCCCTCGCAGATCTTTTCGAGGGTTTCCAGCAGCCGCTTAGTGCCTTCCCGGCACGGGGTGCACTTGCCGCACGACTCGTCCTGGATGAAATCCATGAAGAATCGGGCCATGTCCACCATGCAGGTATGGTCGTCCATGACGATGACCCCGCCGGAGCCCATGATAGCGCCGACCTTGGCGATCTCCTCGTAGTCGACCTTGGTGTCGAGGTACTGTTCGGGCACGCATCCGCCCGAGGGGCCGCCGAGCTGGACAGCCTTGAACTTGCGCTTGTTGGGGATGCCGCCGCCGATGTCGTAGATGAGGGTTCTGAGGGGCGTCCCCATGGGAACCTCCACCAGCCCGATGTTGTTGACGTCACCGGAGATGGCGAACACCTTGGTGCCCTTGCTCTTCTCGGTGCCGACGCTGGCGTACCATTCGCCGCCGTGCAGGATAATCTGGGGGACGTTGGCCAGGGTCTCCACATTGTTGAGAATGGTCGGCTTTTCCCAGAGGCCCTTGTGGGCCGGAAACGGGGGCCGCGGCCGCGGCATGCCCCGCCGCCCTTCGATGGAGCGCATCAGCGCCGTCTCCTCGCCGCAGACAAAAGCGCCGGCGCCCTGGTAGATCTCGATTTCGAAGTTCATGCCGGTGCCGAAGATGTCCTCCCCCAGGAGCCCGTAGGACTTGGCCTGCGCGATGGCGATCTCCAGGCGCTTGATGGCCAGCGGGTATTCGGTCCGCGCGTAGATATAGCCCTTGCTGGCATTGATGGCGCGGGCCGCGATGATCATCCCCTCGAGCACCGCGTGGGGGTCGGCCTCGAGGATGCTCCGGTCCATGAAGGCCCCGGGGTCGCCTTCATCGGCGTTGCAGAGCACATATTTGACCTCGCCGGGGCTTTTGCTGGCAAAATCCCACTTCATCCCGGTGGGAAAGCCGGCGCCCCCGCGCCCGCGAAGGCCCGAGATCAGCATCTGCTTGACGATCCCTTCGGCGTTCATCTCGGTAAGGGCCTTGTGGGCGCCCTGATACCCGTCCCGGGCGATATAGTCATCAATCTTCTCGGGGTCGATCAGCCCCTTGTTCCGGAGGGCCCTCGACATCTGGTGGGCGAAAAAGGGGATGTCGCTCTGAAGCGGAATTCGCTTTTTGGTGGCGGGGTCCTTGTACATCAGCTTTTCGATGGGATTGCCGCCGATGAAATGGTCCTTGACCATCTTGGGGATGTCATCCACCTTCAGCTTCTGGTAGAAGATGCCGTCCGGATGGACCACGAGCAGCGGCCCCAAGGCGCAGAAACCGTTGCAGCCGGTCTCGATGACCTTGTATTTCTCCGAGAGCCCCTCCGCCTGGATCGCCTCTTCCAGCGCATCCTTCACGGCGATGCTACCCGTGGCGTGGCACCCGGTGCCGCCGCAGATGAGCAGGTGCTTCACCTCCGCTGACTCGAGCTCCCCATGGTGCTCTTTTTGTATCCTCTTCAGATCGTCTATGGTAAGTTTTGTGGCCTGTGTTGCCATATTTTTCTCCCCTCCAACTGTTGCTCCGGCTGCTGGCCCGGCGTTACCAGGAACCATCAAGCCCCCTGAGACCGTTCATGTAGAGACGACCACTCGCGACAAACATGGAATATCGTGTTATCAAAATCGGCAGGTCGTAGGAACGCGCCAGCTCCAGGATCGAGTCCCTGGGCTTTTTCCCCCGGACGAATACCACCGCCCCGACCTCGGCGATCTTCGCGGTGCGGATCACCTGCTCCGAATTGAGCCCTGTGAGCAGGACGGAGCCTTTGGCGACCGCGGAGAGGATGTCGTCCATCAGATCTGCGCCGCCGCCGCCGAAGACCGTATGGTTCCGCTGCTCCTCGCCGACGAGGAATTCCGCGTTCAGTATTTCTTTAATTTCAGACAGCTTCATCGGCGTCTACCCGCCGCCCCACCGTCGCCGGCGAAAACGGCAAAAAAATCCCTATTTGTACTGTTCGAGGATTTCCAGCACATTGTCCGCCTTGACGGCGCCGTGGACATCCTCGCCGATGACCATGACCGGTGCCAGGCCGCATGCGCCCAGGCAGCGGACAGACTCCAGGGAGAAGCAGCGGTCCTCCGACGTGCACCCCTCCGGCATGTCGTATTTGTTGCTGATCCGGCTGATCACCTCCCGGATGCCCTTGACATAACATGCGGTGCCCGTGCAGACCTTGATCACGTGGCGGCCCTTGGGCTCCAGCGCAAACAGGGAATAGAACGAAGCCACACCAAAGACGTCGCTTCTCGGCAGGTTCAGCCCGAGACTGATGTAGTCCATCAGGGGTGCCGGCAGATATCCCACGACGTTCTGGCTCTTGCGGAGAACGGCGATAATACAGCCGGGCTGTCCGCGGTGTTCGTCGATGATGCCGTCGACCTGATTCCACATCTCATCTGTAATATCCGGGTGTTGAGGACGTTCTAACTCGAGCATGCTGTAATCTCCCAAAATGTCATATATTTTAAATCAAAAAAAGCCGCCGGATTTCACACAAATAATTTCACCAGACGGCACCATTTCATATAAATCAAAAAAAGTCAATCACATCGCATCCGATTTGAAGGATTGACGGACGCCGGTGTCTCGACTATAGGAGAAGGCAATTTCATCGTCAAACGGACGTTCACTCCTCCCCGTGCGGACGACCGGAAAGGGCCGCCGGCACTGTGCACCGGCGGCGCCCTCAAGCCGCGCCGGCCACGCATCGGGCACGCAACCGGAAAGGCGACACCATGGTCCAATACCGACAACGCGTTGAAGCCGCCGCCAAGCATCTCCAGCAGCGGGTCGGCGCGCCGCCCCGCGTGGGCATTCTGACGGGCACCGGGCTCGGCGAGAGCGCCGGGGCCCTCACCGTCCATGATTCCTTCGACTACGGTGAAATCCCCCATTTCCCTGTCTCCACGGTCGAGAGCCACCGGGGCCGCCTCCTCTTCGGGGACTTCGGCGGCGTGCCGGTGACCATCATGCAGGGACGGATCCACCTGTACGAGGGCTACAGCCCCCTCGAGGTCACCTTCCCCATCCGTGTCATGCGGCAGCTGGGCGTTTCCGACCTGATCCTCACCAACGCGGCCGGCGGATTTGATACGACCTGCCGCCCCGGCGACATCATGCTGATCACGGACCAGATCAACCTCACCGGCACCAATGCCCTGATCGGGCCCAACGAAGCGGACTGGGGCATCCGCTTCCCCGACATGAACCAGGTCTATGCCCCCGACCTGCAGGCCCTGGCGCGCACAGGAGCCGAATCCTGCGGCATCCGCCTCCGCGAAGGGGTCTACGCCGGCCTCACGGGGCCATCCCTCGAAACCCCCGCCGAAGTCCGGTATCTGAAGGCCATCGGCGCCGACGCCGTGGGATTCTCAACCGTCCAGGAAGCCATCGTCGCCGTCCACGCCGGGATGCGGGTGCTGGGGCTCTCCATCCTCACCAACATCAACGATCCGGACCGTCCGGTGCCGGCGACGGTCGAGGAGATCATCGCCGTGGCCAACCAGGCGGCGCCCCGGCTGGAGGCGCTCATCCGAGAGGTGCTCCGACGGATGGCCCGCCGTGGATAGTGCTGCGGACATCCTCATCACAGGCGGGCATCTCCTCACCATGGACGACGATGACCGCACCATCCCCGACGGCGCCGTGGCCGTCCGGGGAGACCGGATCGCCGCCGTCGCCCCGGCCGCCGATTTTGAAAACTGGCAGATCGGACGCACCATCGACGCCCGGGGCGGGATCATCATGCCCGGGCTGGTCAACACCCATACCCACGCGGCCATGACCTGCTTCCGGGGGCTTGCCGACGACCTGCCTCTGATGACCTGGCTCAACGACCACATCTTCCCCGCCGAGGCGACCCTCGACCGGGACAAGGTCGCCGCCGGGACGACCCTGGCCTGCGCCGAGATGATCCTCTCCGGGACCACCTGCTTCTGCGACATGTACCTCTTCGAGGACGCCGTTGCGACTGCGGCCCGCCGGGCCGGCATGCGGGCCGTGGTGGGCGAAGTTCTCTTCGATTTTCCCTCGCCCGCCTACGGGCCCCTGGCGGAGGGCTTGCGTGCGACCCAGGACCTGATCGACGCCTGGCGGGAAGACCCCCTGATCCGGGTCGCCGTGGAGCCGCATTCGCCCTACCTCTGCGCACCGGAGCTCATGCAGAAGGCCCGCGACATGGCCGAAGAAAACGGCTGTCTGCTCGTCACCCACCTCTCGGAGACCCAGAGCGAGGTCGCCCAGATCCGCGAACGCTACGGCCGGACCCCTGTCGGCCATCTGGCGCAGCTGGGCCTGCTGTCGCCCCGCCTCCTTGCCTGCCACTGCGTCGTGCTCACCGAGGCCGACCGGGCTCTCCTGGCCCGGTACGGCGTCAAGGTGGCCCACAACCCCGAGAGCAACATGAAGCTGGCATCGGGCATCGCGCCGGTTCCCGAACTCCTGGCGGCGGGCGTCTGCGTCAGCCTCGGCACCGACGGCTGCTCCAGCAACAACGACCTCGACATGCTCCTCGAAATGGACACGGCGGCCAAGCTCCACAAGGCGGCGTCCCTCGACCCCACGGTCATGGATGCCCGGACCATCCTCCGGATGAGCACCATCGAGGGGGCACGGGCTTTGGGCCTCGGGGAGGTCACCGGGTCCCTTATGCCGGGAAAGCAGGCCGACATCATCGTCATCGACACCGACAAGCCGCACCTGACGCCCATGTACCGGCCCGAATCCCACCTGGTCTACGCCGCCCGCGGCAGCGACGTCTGCCTGACCATGATCGACGGCCGGGTGGTCATGGAAGGCGGCCTCCTCGCCACCATCGACGTGGAGAAAGCCATCCACGACGTCCGGCGGATCGCCGGCGGCATCCGCGGCAGCAGCACGGCGCCGTCCGCGGGATGATGCAAAGGGGGAGCGCGCATGTGGCATCGCCTTAATCTCAGTGTCCGGATCCACAGCATCCTGGCGGTGCTGATCCTCATCACCGTCTTCGGCGCCATCATGATGGTCTGGTACACCTACCGGATGGACGGCATCCTGACGGATATCATCGACAAGGACACCGCCGCATTTGAGACCGCCATGGAGCTCGAAACCGCCCTCGTCAACCAGAAGGGCTTTGTCAGCT
>CAJXSB010000252.1 GCA_913060435.1 uncultured Desulfococcus sp. | reverse complement strand
TCATGATCGCCCCCTTTCCGTGATGGTTGCCGGAGCATCGGGGATCTCTCCCGCGACGGGAGGCCGCTCCCCCGATCCCTCCCAATTTGACTGCTGGTCTATTCGATTTTTATGGTCTATCTATTTGGGTCGGATGTGGTTCCGGTTGATGCGTTCTGGCGGGCACTTCTATTGTCGCATATATCGCGGCGATATTGGTGCACCGCGAAATATCGCGAATATCCCGTATGCCGCCTCCCCGGCATCGGCCCGGAGATACGGTTGGTCTGCGAACGGCACCGGCCCGTCAGGTTGCCGTAAATTCTGGAGCAGACGGCTTCTCCCGGCCGGCAAAAACGGTGAGGCGGCCTTTCCCGAGCGCCAGGATCCGCAGCGGAGTAACCGCCGGAAATGCTATCGCGGAGCAGCAGCATCGGCCACGGCGGGCCCGGCCGGCCGAATCACCCGGTTTCTTCCTTTTTGTTTGGCCTGGTAAAGGCCCCGGTCGGCCTCACGGAACAGGTCGTCCGTGGAGATCGACGTTCCGGAGACCACATGAAAGCCGGCGACGCCGAAGCTGGCGGTGACCGAAACCCGTTCTTCCTGGAACACAATCGGCTGGGAGGCAACGCTCTGGCGGAGTCTTTCGCCCACCAGGCATGCAGCGTCCGGCGGGGTTTCCGGGAGAACCACAATGAACTCCTCCCCGCCGTAGCGGGCGATCCAGTCAATATTCTGGCGCAGTATTCGCATCATCCGTTCAACCACCTCCACCAGAACGTGATCGCCGATCAGATGCCCATGGGTATCATTGACGGCTTTGAAGTGGTCGATATCGCAAAGCAGGATCGAAAGTGCCCGCTGGTATCGGGCGGCCCTGTGGATCTCTTTGGGCATCTCCATTTTGAGGTATCCGCGGTTGTAGCACCCTGTCAGGGAATCCATAATCGAAAGCCGCTGGATCTCCTCGTTCGCCACCTTGAGCACTTCAATCGTCTCTCTCAACTTCTTATTGATGCGGTTCCGCTCGATATGGACCATAATCCGGGCCATCAGCTCCTCCTTGGCGAAGGGCTTGACAAGATAATCCGAGGCCCCGGCCCGGAACACCTCGAGCAGCTCCGACAGATCGGAGACCGCCGTCAGGAAAATGATGGGCATGTCGGCGGCAGCCAGCTCGCGGCGGATCTTTTGGCAGAGGGTTTTGCCGTCCATGACCGGCATCATCATGTCGGTGATGACGATATCGATCTTGTCGAGATTTTTCTGGAGATGTTCAAACGCCTGGGCGCCGTCTTCGGCCTCGATCACATGGATGCCCTCCCGCTTCAGGCAAGCGCTTGCGACAGTTCGAGAGACAGCGCTGTCGTCGGCGACCAGGGCCCAGATGTCCCGGTCGACGCCTTCGGGGTGGAGGATCTTGTTGACCGCGGCAAGGACCTCCCCCTTCTGGAACGGCTTGGTGATGAACTCGACGCCGCCCATCTCGAATCCGCGCTTCCGGTCCTCCATGGTGTCGTTTTCGGTGATGAAAACCACCGGCAGCGGCTGCGCACCGCTCGCTGCATCCATGGTCGTTCGTTGCTCTTCCCGCAACCGCCCGAAGGATTCAAAGCCCCCCATCCTGGAAATCGCTACATCCATCGTAATCAGGTCCAGGGGCGCATTCGACGCCAGGTGCATCAACGCCTCATTCCCATCCTTGGCCTCGAGTACCTCGAATTGGCCGCCCTCGAGCTCCTCCCGGATCTTCGATCGGACCATTTGGCTCTCATCAACGACCAGGATGCGTTTTTTTTCTTCAACCATGTCTCCTCCACCTGCGATGCGATTTTCCGCCCGTCTGTCGCTCGGAATTTTTCCGTACCAAATTTAGATTTTGGTCCAAAATCAGCAGGAATGTCAACATTTAATACACCGGCATCCCGGCGGAGGGCTCGTTTCAGGCATTTATCGGGGAAAGAGGGCCGCAGATCAACGCGCATGCACCGTTCCGGCCAACAGGGCGCTTCCGGCCGATGCCACCCGCCGCCAACAGACCTGATTTTTAATTATTCCCTTTAATTGGTCGCATATTTTTACTGTTTCACTAAAATCAGAAGAAAGATATTGACTTAAACATAAATACTTTCTAATTAATATAGAGATGTATTAAATCAGCCAATTCACACCCTAGCCAAAAAGGGATCCAGCCCACGATGAAAATTGACGACATCAACATGGCGATCATCAAGCACCTCCGTGACGGCCGGCGGTCCTTTAGGCAGATCGCCGACAATCTTGGCCTCACCGAGAATACCGTCCGATCCCGGGTGAAGAAACTGATGGAGGGCGGCGTCCTCGAAATTGCGGGCCTGGTCAACCCCGAATCGATGCCCAGGCACCATACGGTGATCATCGGGGTGAAGCTCGGCACCGCCGACATGTTCAAAAAGGCGGAACGCTTCAGCAGGTTGAGGGGGATTGTTTCGGTCGCGGTCGTGACCGGACGCTATGACCTGATGGTCACGGTGCTGTTCAACGACAGCTACAGCCTGGAAGATTTCTACACGGAGGAAGTCGCCAAGATCGACGGCGTCCAGTCCATGGAGACGTTTGTCATCTACAAGAATTTCAACCTCAAGGTGCCATATGTCCTCTGAAAGCCCCAGATCATCAGACCATCCCCTGACGAGGAAAGGCGACACCCGTGAAGCCCATGGGACGACGAGGAATCACATGTCGGAAACGCCCTGCTGCATCTATATCGATCTTCCCTCGACCGACTATGAGACGGCGCTGGCGCTTCAGCGGAGGATCACGGCGGCCAGAGTTGAAAAACGGCTGAACCACGATCTGGTCCTGGCCCTGGAACATCCGCCGGTATTTACCCTGGGTCGCCACGGCGGGCGGGAAAATCTGGTCGTGTCCGAATCCTTTCTCGCGCAGCGGGGCATCCCTGTGGTGCCCATCGAGCGAGGCGGCAATATCACCTACCATGGCCCTGGTCAACTGGTGGTCTACCCAATCCTGGACCTCAAGGCCGCGAGAATGGGCGTCCGGGATTTCGTCGGATGCCTCGAAGAGGCCATGGTCCGGACGGCGGCGGACTGGGGGGTCGAGGCCGCAGGCGATCCCAAAAACCGTGGCGTCTGGATCGGAGAACGGAAGCTGGGCAGCATCGGTGTCAGCGTCACCCGCGGCATCTGCTTTCACGGGCTCGCCCTGAATGTCAGCACCGACCTCACCCCTTTCGAATGGATCCATCCATGCGGATTCCAGAACATCCGCGTGACATCCCTCGAGAAGGAGCTGGGGGGGGCGATTCCCATGGCGCCGGTCCGAACGGCGTTGAAGCACCACCTGGCAGCGGTGTTGCGCAGGAGCTTCACGGACGCGAATCCGGCGTTTTTGGCAGAATGGAGAATACCATGAAAGAGACCCCACGAGAACAAACGGCCATGTCGCCCAAGCAGGAATCCCCCATACGCCGGAAGCCCCGCTGGCTCACCCGCAGGCTGCCCAGCGCCCCGGAATACGAACAGGTCCGCTCGCTCATCAGCAAAGGCCGGCTCCACACCGTGTGCGAGGAGGCCAAATGCCCCAACCAGTTCGAATGCTTCTCCCGACGGACCGCAACATTCCTCATCCTGGGCTCCCGCTGCACCCGCAACTGCCGGTTCTGCAACGTGGCCCACGGCCCCACGGGCCCTCCGGACCCGGAGGAGCCGCGCCGGGTCGCCGAAGCGGCGGAACGGATGGGGCTCCGATACGTCGTGGTCACCTCGGTGACCCGGGACGACCTGCCGGACGGCGGCGCAGGGCTTTTCGCCGAGACGATCACCGAGATCCGCCGGCGGGTGCCCGGAGCCCTCGTCGAGGTTCTGATCCCGGATTTTGGAGGGGATGCGACAGCCCTCCGCACCGTTCTCAAGGCGCACCCCAATGTGCTGAACCACAATATCGAGACGGTGCCCCGCCTCTATCCGACGGTCCGCCCCAAGGCCATCTATGAGCGGTCCCTCGAACTCCTTCGGCGGTCGGCCGCCGCGTTCCCGGAAATTCCGACCAAATCCGGCATCATGCTCGGACTTGGCGAAACCGAGGCAGAGATCCATGATACATTGGAAGACCTGAGGACGGCCGGGTGCCGATTCCTCACCATCGGCCAGTACCTCCAGCCATCCCGGGACCACCTGCCGGTCGAACGCTTCATTCCGCCGGAGGAATTCAACGCCTGGCGAGAGAAGGCCCTGGCCCTGGGATTCACCGAGGCAGCCAGCGGCCCCTTCGTCCGCAGCTCCTATCACGCCAAAGATCTTTACCAGGCATCGGGCCTGTGATATGCCGCTGTCACGACATCAATGACGGAGCTCAACTTTCGAGATTCGTTCATACGATGGATATGGAGAACACCGGCTAATGAAACTCGAAAGTTGAGGACGGAGGAATACATGGAACAGAATTTTATCATGACAGCATTTGGCAAAGACCGTCCCGGCATTGTTGCAGACGCCACCGGGGTTATTTTTGAGACGGGATGCAACCTCAAGGACACCACCATGACCCGTCTGGCCGACGAGTTCACCCTGATTCTGCTCTTTTCAGGCCATGGCGAGGATCTGGAGGCCCAGCTCACCCGGGAGTGCCGACGCCTGGAAATCGAAACAGGCCTCTCGGCCTTCATCCGCCCGGTGGGGGCGCCTCCGGCCGAAGCCGCAGCAGGACGACGGCACAGCCTCCGGATTGACGGCCTCGACCAGGCCGGCATCGTGAACAAGATCAGCCGGCACCTCGCCGACAACGGCGTCAATATCGAAAACCTCGTCTCCCGGCGGATCTTTTCCCCGGAGAGCGGCGCTGCCCTCTATTCCATGAAGATCGATGTCCTGGTGCCCCAGGCCGTCGCCGCAGATACCCTCGAAAAGGGGCTTGACCGCGTCTGCGAAACCCTCAACGTAGACATCGTGATGGCATAGCGCCGCGGCCGGTCTTTCTCGAAACGCCGGGGCGGCCGGCGCCGGGATGCCGCCCCCCGGAAATCCCTCACGGCCGCCCCGCCGAATCGCCCACCCCGGCGGTCCGCGTCCAAATACCCCCCCGCCCCTCTTTCCATTATTGACGTTTCCCTATAGATTTGCTTATTATCGATAGTCCGATCCCGACGGCCGGTCCCGACGGCCGACCCCGTCGGAATGATCGGAATGCAACGGCGCAAACCATTTTGGAAACAGAAGCACCATGCACTCAACCCAGACAAACATTACCGGGGAGCGAGGTAATCGGGAAGGCGGCCGCCCCAGGGCGCCGGTCTCCCGCACCTCCTCCGGCATCTGCATATGAGGCGTCCGACCGCAACGCCGGCGTATGATCCAACGCCAAAAGACCCCGACCTGCCGGCCGACGTTACGCCGGAATTCACGGCAGCACTGGAAGAGGAGATCGCCGCCATCCGGCACCATGGTGGCGAGGCCCCCTTCCCGGTCTTCGACGGCCGGTTTACCACCCGGATCGGCAGCCGCTTTCACTACACCTTTGAAATGGAAAGGCCCCTGCCGCTCTTCTGGGACGGTCCTGCAGAGCTGTTGATGCCGGGACATCCGGCCATGGACGTCATCCTTCTCTCGGCAGATGGGCTGCGGATGACCGCCAGTCTTCCCATGTATATGGGAGACGAAATTCCGCGTGCGGAGCTCCGCTACCACCTTGTCCGGATCCTCGAAAAATGGATCGCGCAGCTCGAGGTCTTCCGGGAGCGTCCCAATCCGGCAGGGCAGCGCATCCTGGGCAGGCTCCCCGTCTCCGGCAGGCCGATGGATGCAGAGGTGGCCGCCGACCTCGACGTTTCCCAGGCACGGTCGGTTCAAGCCGCCCTGGGCCATGACACCTCCGTCATTTTGAGCCCTCCGGGCTCCGGCAAAACCCGGACCATTGCCGAAATCGTCCGCCACCTCCACCGGGAAGGCCGCTCCGTGCTTGTCGCCTCCCGCACCAGCAGGGCGGCGGACCGGAACATCATGGCCATCCAACACCGCCTCCCGGCATCCCCAGCATCGGATGGCCGCATCTTCCGTATGGGGCCGCCCCGTTCGACCACGCTGGTGGATCACCCGGAGCTGCTGCTGGAATCCCTGGCCGTCCAGTCGGCAACATCCGCCGCCGAACACCGGACGAATATAGCAGAGCGGCTTCAGGCCGCCGAAGCGCGCGCCGAAAAGGTTTCCCGCCGAATCGAAATTCTGGCGTGGTCCGAAAACCGGGGAAACGACCTCGAGGAGATGGCCCAGCATCTCTCAGACCTCCAGGAAAAGAAACAGCATATCGACAGGCGTCGCAGCGACCTCAAGGAAATATCGCGCCAGGCCCGCTTCTGGCAGGAGGCCGCCGAGGAGGCGAAAAAGATGGCGCAGCTCGAGGAAGCGCAGCGCCAGCGGATCCAGCGCATGACATCCCTCAGCACCGAGGTATCGGACCTGAAAGCATCCCTGAAGGATGCAACCGTCCATCTCACCGAGGCGCGGCAGCTCTACGAAAAGACCGCTGGGGCCAGCTGGCTGTCGCGGCAGTTCCGACAACTCCCACCTCCGGAACACCAGCAGGAGGTCGTCGACCGACTGGAAAAAAATGCCGGAAAGCTTCGTCAAACCCTGTCGGAACGGAATGCCCTCCTGAATGCCCTCGCAGAAGAAAAGGCCCGGATCGACGCTGCGCTGGCAGACTTCCATGCATCCTATCCCGGCGGTGGAGAGGAGATCCTTCGGCAGGCCGCCCTCGCCGAAACGCAGTTCGATTTGCTGAACCGGGAAGTCAAAAAACACAACAAAGCCTACCACAACAGCCGGATCCGCATGGCAGGAATGTTGAGCGCACGACTGAAACGCCTGAACCGATGGGGGCTCAGCCAGGTGTCGGGCGGCACCCCGGAGGTCGTCTTCAACGCCATCAAGGCGGGATACGCCAATGCCGCCGCCGAGACGCGGGGTCTCGGCATCGACGCCCTCCGC
>CAJXSB010000251.1 GCA_913060435.1 uncultured Desulfococcus sp. | reverse complement strand
TGCCGACTATGAATTAAATCTGCGCTGTTTTGCTGACGTCAGTATCAAATTTAAGTATTTGCCTCTGACTATTGCTGTCTTCTCGGACGAAGGCGGCCTCAGTCAGGCGGGAATAGATGCTGCATTTGAAAAAGACAAGGTGGCGTTGATCAAAAAAGGATTTCCTTCTTGGGTTTATGGTCTGACTTTAATCAGAGTATATTTATTGAATCTTTTGTCCAAATTAAGACTTGAAAAAATATTCGTCACAATTTATCATTTTTATCTCAAAAAACGAATGGTACTTAAGAGAGAAAAATGCTTGAACAAAGGAGAAAACCGCCGAACAGGGTGAATGTTTTTCTTTGTGGCAGGATATTTGTCCCCTCGGATTAGCAGAAGAAAATCACATCTGGCATCTGGAACGACCAGAGCATGACACCCGTGAATGTTGGTGCGCACTAATCTTTTCCTTAATCGATGACAGCGCCAAAATGGCAATCCTTTTTTCAGCCAAAATCCTGCAGTGTAGTTTGTCATATTGGAGCCCATCTGTTCCGCGCAATTAAATGCGATTGCGCTGTCCTTCGCCTTTATCTCCTTGATTTATCGAAAACGATTGGTTAATGATCATTGGTCATTGGGCACATCTTTTGGAAAGGTAATAGGGATGTGATACTTTGGTATTGAAAAAGGTCACTGCCCTAGATGATTTGGGCTCTAAATAACTAACGAAATATTGATCAGGAAAAATGAATCATTTACAGACATTTCGCGTCCTGCCGGATATCCCGGAGCCGCTTGCGTTCCTCGAGGTTCTTTCCCGCAATATCTGGTGGTGCTGGCATTATGATGCCGTGGAGCTCTTCCGCCGGATGGACCCCCGGCTCTGGGAGGGCTGCGGGCGAAACCCCATTATCTTTCTAACCCTCATCCCCCAGAAGCGCCTGGAGGAGCTGGCCGCCGACAACAGCTTTCTGAGCCACCAGGATCGGGTCAGGGCCCAGTTTGAAAAGCTTCCCCCCGCCCGCGTGGCGGATCCGGAATCCCGCTTTACCCAGGAGGGGGTGATTGCTTATTTTTCCATGGAGTTCGGCATCCATGAGAGCATTCCCCTGTTTGCCGGCGGCCTTGGCATTCTGGCGGGGGATCACCTGAAGGCTGCATCGGATCTGGAGATGCCCCTGGTCGGGATCGGGCTCCTGTACCGGCAGGGCTACTTCCGGCAGTTTCTGGACCAGGAAGGGTGGCAGCAGGAGGAGTACCCCGAGACCGACATCTACCAGCTCCCCATCGAGCGGGCCAAGGATGCCCGGGGGGACGATCTCTATATATCCGTCACCGGGCCCAGCGGCGAGATCACCGCGGTGGTCTGGCGCATGAACGTGGGATGCGTGCCGCTTTTGCTGCTGGACACCAACATCACCGAAAATACGCGGGAGATCCGGGAGGTCACCTCCAAGCTCTACATCGGCGAGCAGAAGATGCGCATCGCCCAGGAGATGCTGTTGGGCATCGGCGGCATGCGGGCCCTCGAGGCCCTCGGCATCCACCCGTCCGTCTGCCACATGAACGAGGGGCACTCGGCCTTCAGCAGCCTCGAGCGGATCGCCTTGATCCGCGAGCGCCACCAGGTCGACTTGGAGACCGCCCTCGAGATTATTCCCCGCACCACCGTCTTTACGACCCACACGCCCGTCTCGGCCGGAAACGAGGAGTTCCCGATCGAGCTGATCCGGCCCTATCTCATCCCCATGGAGGAGCGCATCGGCGCCACGGCGGATGAGATTCTTGCCTGGGGGCAGCCCATCGGGGCGCCCGCGAGTTCGCCTCTCTCCATGTTCATCCTGGGCGCCCGGATGGCGCGCTACTGCAACGGCGTCAGCAAGCTTCACGGCCGGGTGGCCCGGCGCATGTGGACCCACGTGTGGCCCGAGGTTCCCGAGGATGAAATTCCCATCAGCCACGTGACCAACGGGGTCCACATCCCCTCGTTCCTCTCCCGGGAGATCTCCCTGCTGTTTGAACGGTATGTCGGATCCGACTGGCACCAGCATCCCTCCACCCCCGAGAGCACCAGCCGGATCGACGACATCTACGAAGAGGAGCTGTGGCGGGGCCACGTGATGTGCCGGGCCCGCCTGATCCGTGCCTGCCGGAGGCTCATGACGCAGCAGTACAAGCGTCGCAACGCGCCCAAGGAGATGATGCGAAACGCGGAGCTGGTCCTCGACCAGGACATCATGACCATCGCATTCGCCCGCCGCTTCGCCACCTACAAGCGGGCCAACCTGCTGCTCCAGGATCCCGAGCGATTCGAGGCCCTGCTGGTGGACGCGAACCGGCCGGTCCAGTTCATTTTTGCCGGCAAGGCCCACCCGAGGGACCACGAAGGCAAGGAGCTGATCAAGCGGCTGGTCCAGTTTGCGCGGAAGGCCGAGATCCGGAACCGGATCGTGTTCATCGAGGACTATGACATCCATGTGGCGCGGTACCTGGTCCAGGGTGCGGACGTCTGGCTCAACACCCCGCGCCGGCCCCTCGAGGCCTGCGGCACCTCCGGCATGAAAGCCGCCATCAACGGGGTGCTGAACGTGAGCATCCTCGACGGATGGTGGTGCGAGGGCTACGCTGAAAACCGGGGGTGGCGGATCGGCAACGGCGAAGAATACGTCGATCCGGCCTACCAGGACGCCGTGGAATCCCAGGCGCTGTTCAATATCCTCGAGGAGGAGGTCATCCCCTGCTTCTACGACCGGAAAAGCGGCGACATCCCGCTCCGCTGGGCCAAAATGATGAAGGCCTCCATCAAAATGGGCATCGGCATGTTCTGCAGCCACCGGATGGCGGCCGAGTACAACGGGCGCTTCTACCAGCCCGCCTGGGAGCAGCGCCGTCAGCTCCTCTCCGATGGGGCGGCCCGGGCCGGCGCCCTGGCGGCGCAGCGGGAGCGGATCAGATCCCATTGGGACGATATCCAGGTCGCACCCCCGATCCAGGAAAACGAAGGCCCGTTTCGGGTGGGCGAGACGCTCCACATGACCACCCTGGTCGACCTGGGCGAGCTGTCGCCCGAGGATGTCCGGGTGGAGCTCTACTACGGCATTCTCCAGTCGCCGGATCGGCTGGGCTCCGGAAAACCTGCGCAGATGGCGATGATCGAAGCCCACGGCGGCGGCCGGTATCTCTATGCCTGCGACATCACGTGCCCCAGGTCGGGGAGATACGGGCTTACGGCGCGGGTGGTTCCGGCCGGGGACGCCTGGATGCGCTCCGAGCCGGGGCTGATCCGATGGGCCTAGCGATGGGACGATTCAAACGGCGGCGGAAAGGAGAGCCATGACGGCAAAACTGCGGAACCCCAGAATCCTGATTGTCACCCCGGAGGTGACCTACCTGCCGGACCGCATGGGCAGCCTGGCCAACAGTTTGACCGCCAAGGCCGGCGGCCTGGCCGACGTCTCCGCGGCCCTGGTCAGCGCGCTGTTCGAGCAGGGGGCCGATGTCCATGTCGCCCTCCCGGACTACCGCGCCATTTTCAGCGACCGCCTGGCCCCCTTTCTGAAAAAGGAGCAGCGGGCGATCCTGGAGGTCATGCCCGAGGAGCGGATCCACCTGGTCGAGGACAGCTCCTTTTTCTACCTCAACCGGATCTATTCGGGGGACGGGGTGGAAAACACCAAGCTGGCGCTGACCTTTCAACGGGATGTGCTCAACTATATCGTGCCGCGGGTCAAACCCGACCTGATCCACTGCAACGACTGGATGACGGCCCTGGTCCCGGCCATGGCCCGGGAGCGGGGGATCCCGTGCCTCTTCACCATCCACAACATCCATACGGTCAAATGTCATCTCTCCCACATTGAAGATCGGGGCATCGATGTGGCGTCGTTCTGGCGGCACCTCTTTTTTGAGCGGCCCCCCTACGACTACGCCGAGTCATGGAACAGCAACCTGATTGATCTGCTGACCAGCGGTATCTTCGCGGCCCACTTCGTCAACACCGTGAGCGACACCTTTCTCCGGGAGATCGTCGAGGGACAGCACGATTTTGTCGAGCCGTCGATCCAGTCGGAGCTTCGCCAAAAATACCATGCCGGGTGCGCCACCGGGATCCTCAATTCGCCCGACCCCTCCTTCGATCCCCGGACCGACCGCATGATCCACCAGAAGTACGGCCCGGATGACCACGCAGCAGCCAAGAGGCAGAACAAGCGGTTCCTGCAGGCATCCCTTGGGCTGATCGAGGACGGGGACGCCCCGCTCTTTTTCTGGCCGTCCCGGTTGGATCCCATCCAGAAGGGATGCCAGCTCCTGGCCGACATCCTCTACACCGTCGTCTCGGAATACTGGGACAGAAACCTGCAGATCATCTTCGTGGCGGACGGCGAATACCAGAGGCACTTCAGGGATATCGCCCGCCAACACGGGTTTGAGAACCGCATTGCCGTCTGCCATTTTGACGAGCACCTCGAGCACATGGCCTACGGCGCGTCGGATTTCGTCCTCATGCCGTCACGATTCGAACCCTGCGGGCTTCCCCAGATGATCGGCCCCATCTACGGCAGCCTTCCGGTCGCCCACGACACCGGCGGCATCCACGACACCGTAGTGCACATGAACGTCGAGGAAGACACCGGCAACGGCTTCCTCTTTGAGGTTTACGACGCCGGCGGTCTCCACTGGGCCATGCGCGAGGCCATGGCCTTCCACGCGCTGGCGCCGGATGTCCGGGAGCGGCAGGTCCGGCGGGTGATGACGGAGGCCGGGGCGACCTTCAACTACGATGTCACGGCAAGGCACTATATCGACCTCTACGAGAACATGCTGGACCGGCCGTTGATCAACACGTACGGTTGATAACGGACATGCCCCGATTCGATGCTCTTGCCGAGCAGTTTCTCAACTACCTCATCGTGGAGAAAGGCCTTGCCGAAAGGACCATCCGTTCCTACGGCAATGATCTGTCGCAGTATTTTTCGCATCTCCGCGCCAAGGGGCTGGATGGGATCTCTCCTGGGGACCGGGTGCACATTGTCGAACACCTCCTGTCGCTCGAGAAAGGACTTCTCTCGGCCCGCTCCCGGGCGCGGCATCTGGTGGCGCTGCGGGGATTCTACCGCTTCCTGGTGGCGGAGGAGATGCTCGCCGAGGACCCCACCAAAGGGGTGGATCTGCCCAAGATCGGGCTGAAGCTGCCCGAGGTCCTGTCGGTCGGGGAGGTCGAACGGCTCCTCGCGGCGCCGGATACGACCCGTCCGGCCGGTGCCAGAAACGCCGCCATGCTCGAGCTGCTCTATGCCACGGGGCTGCGGGTGTCGGAGCTCGTGAACCTGCGGGTCCAGGATGTCAACACCGAGGCCGGCTTCCTGCGGGTGATGGGCAAGGGCGCCCGGGAGCGCATCGTCCCCATGGGACTTCCCGCCAGGGAGCGGCTGCTGTTTTATCTCGATTCGGCGCGCCGCCGGCTCCTCAAGCAGCACGACAGCGGATTCCTTTTTGTCGCCAGGGCCGGAAAGCCCCTCACCCGCCAGGGCTTCTGGAAAATTCTCCGGAAATATGCCGACGCCTCGGGCATCCGGAAGCGCGTCACCCCCCACAGCCTCCGGCACGCCTTTGCCAGCCACCTGCTCGAGGGGGGCGCGGACCTGAGGTCGATTCAGATGATGCTCGGGCACGCCGATATCTCCTCCACCCAGATCTACACCCATGTCGCCCGGCGGCACCTCCAGGAAATCCATGAAAAATATCACCCCCGGGGATAGCGGGCCGATATCGAAAGAAAAATTGACGGAATCGGCATAGATTGGTATAAAAACCGGTTTAGACTGACCTGCTCGGCGGACGGCTGTAAGGCGCGCCGTCCATCCCAAGGGGCCGGGGCGCGGGCGGCCGGGGATATAGCATAGCCCCGGCGCCGGAGCCCTGCATAGAAAGGAATCATCATGATCTATATCGGGAATTTTCTTCATACGACGAATCAGCAGGAGGCCTCCGAGGCCGATCGAAGGCATGGGGAATTCAATCTTCTGGTCGATGCGGAGAGTCGGGACGGGGCCCTTCAGCTCTTCCGGGAGCGGATCCAGCAGTTCCGGAGCACCACAGACCTCTTCGAAGGCGAGTGCCGGATATTTCTCTCCCGCCTGCTCGAGTTCGACACCATCTCCAGCGAACATGCGATATTGACCAACTACAAATCCGTTGCGGGCGATCCCATCATGCCTTACATCGGCTGCTCCCATCCCTCCGAGGAGACGGACGGGTGTCGAATCATCGACTGGAACGACAACACGCCGGAGATCGACGGTAAGGAAGGCCGCCTTTTCATGGCGTTCGACGTCCGGCAGCAGGGAGCGTGCCATGAGTGATCCGGGAAACAAGGTCATCTATTCGATGATCGGGGTGAGCAAATTTCACCACAAGAAGCCGATCATCAAAGACATTTCCCTCTCCTATTTCTATGGCGCCAAGATCGGCGTCCTGGGCCTCAACGGCGCCGGGAAGTCGACGCTGCTCCGGATCATGGCGGGCGTGGATAAGGAATTCAGCGGGGAGACCATCCTCTCCGACGGGTACAGCGTCGGCTTCCTCGAGCAGGAGCCCCTGGTCGATGTCGAGAAGACCGTCCGGGAGGTGGTGGAGGAGGGGGTGCAGGAGACCGTCGACCTGATGAATGAATTCAACCGGATCAACGAGCAGTTCGCCGAGCCCATGGACGACGAGGCGATGGACCGCCTCATCGCCCGGCAGGGGGAGGTCCAAGACCAGCTTGACGCCCTGGATGCCTGGGATCTCGACGCCCGGCTGGAGATGGCCATGGACGCGCTCCGCTGCCCCCCGGGGGAGACGCCGGTCAACGTCCTCTCCGGCGGTGAGCGCCGCCGGGTCGCCCTCTGCCGGCTGCTGCTCCAGAAGCCGGACATCCTGCTCCTGGACGAGCCAACGAACCACCTCGACGCAGCCTCGGTGGCATGGCTCGAACACCATCTT
>CAJXSB010000250.1 GCA_913060435.1 uncultured Desulfococcus sp. | reverse complement strand
CCGGCAGGCGCTGGACCTCGCCGGCATCGTAGAGCTCGTGGAGGACGTAGATCAGCTCCTGGGTCCGCCCGAAGGCAAAGGAGGGGATGACCACCGCCCCCCGCCGCTTCCAGGTTTCCCGGATCACCCGGCGGAGCTGGGGCTTCAGGTCCTCCACCGGGCCGTGTAGGCGGTTGCCGTAGGTGCTCTCCATGACGAGAAGATCGAGGCGCCGGTCCTCCTCCCGGAAGCTGCGGGTCGGGTCCTTGATGATCGGCTTGTCGAAGCGCCCGATGTCTCCGGTGTACCCGATGGTGTAGCGGTTCCCGTTCTCCTGGATGTGGAGGATCGAGATGGCCGAGCCGAGGATATGCCCGGCCTCGTAGAAGGTGCAGACGGCGCCGTCGCCGACGGTCACCGGGTGGCCGTAGGGATACCCGTCGAACGAGGCGAGGGACTGCTCCGCCTCCGCTACGGTATAGAGGGGCTCCACCCCCTCGAGGCGGTATTTCCGGATGAGGTCGTTGATGGCCTCCACATTGAGCCCGTGGCGGTTTTTTTTCAGAAGGGCCTTGATATCGTTCATCTCGCGGTTGCTGACCTTCCGCGCCCCGTCGCCCGAGCGGAGACGGGAGAGCGATGCCCGCACCGTCTTGTAGTTGAGATAATTGGCGTCCGACTCCTGGATGTAGGCGCTGTCCGGCAGGAGGAACTGGCAGGCGTCGGCCGTGGCGCGGGTGCAGACGATCCGGCCCGAAAAGCCTTCCCGGGTCAGCATGGGAATCCGGCCCGAATGGTCGATGTGGGCGTGGGAAAGGATCACGTTGGTCAGGATCTCCGGGGCAAACGGCAGCGTCCGGTTCTTCTGGTCGCTCTCCTTCCGGCGCCCCTGAAACATGCCGCAGTCGAGGAGGATGCGGTCGGTCTCGCTGGTGACAAGATGCATGGAGCCGGTGACCTCGCGGGCGGCACCGTAAAAGGTAATGTGCATGGGACTCCTTCTGCTTCAGGATTGCCGGCGGACCGGGGACCGGCCCGCACCAGGATACGAAAACGCCCGGGCGCCCTCAGGCGCCGTGGTCCGCCTTGACCTTCTCCCGGTCGATGCTGCCATCGGCCTTCTTGGGCAGTGCCTCGACAAAATCGACGTACCGGGGCTTCTTGTACCGGGCGATGCGGTCGGCGACAAAGGCCATGAGCGCCTCACCGGTCAGGGTGCTGCCCGGCTGCCGCACGCAGACGGCTTTGATCCCCTCGCCGAACTTGGGATCGGGGACGCCGATCACCGACACCGCTGCAATCTCGGGGTGATCCAGAACCACGGCTTCGACCTCGGCCGGATAGACATTCTCACCGCCGGGCTTGATCAACTCCTTTTCCGGCTTCCGCCCCTTGAACCAGAGGAACCCGTCTTCGTCGAGACGGCCGATGTCGCCGGTGTGGTGCCACCCGCCCCGGAAGGTCTTCTCCGTGACATCGGGCTGGTTCCAGAATCCACGGAAAACCAGGGGCCCCTGGACGGCAATCTCCCCCACCTCGCCGTGCGGAACGTCGCGGTCCTCGTCATCCACCAGCCGAACCTTGGTGAGCAGTCCGATCCGACCGGCCGATCCCGGCCGCGCCATGGCCGGCGAAAAGGTCACCAGGCCCGACGTCTCGGTCTGGCCGTAGAGAATCCAGAAGACAGCCCCGGTCTTCTCCTCGAAGGGGCGGATGTTGTCCGGGCCGTCCAGCCCCATGACATGCCGCAGACAGGAGATGTCGCGGCCGCCCTCGGCTGCCGCCTCGGTCAGGCGGGCGAGCATGGGGGGGAAGCTGCCCCAGACCGTCACCCGCTCCCGTTCGGTCTCCGCCAGGCACTGATGCTCGTCGAACTTCTCGATCACCACGTTCCGGCCCCCGACATGCATGACCGAAAAGGCGAGGTTCATTCCGGTGATGTGAAAGAGGGGCAGCATGTTGAGGTAGGCGTCCTCTGCGGTCAGCCCCATGGTCGCCGCCGTCTGTACGTTGCCGTAGACAATGTTGTCGTGGCTCAGGACGGCGCCCCGGGGGCGGCCGTCGACGGCCGCGGTGTAGATGAGGCAGAACGGGTCGCTGCCGCCGGCAGGGGGTTCCGCCGGCCGAAACGCTGCGGCGCCCCGGCCCATTCCGGGCGTCGCCGCCCCCCGGTGGCGGGTCGCCACGCCGCCGGCCGCTGCCGCCAGGGCGTCGGCCTTTTCCGCGTAGTTGGCATCGGCGATCAGCACCTTCGCCCCGGCGTCGGCCAGGATGAAGGACAATTCCTCGTCCGAAAGACGCCAGTTGAGGGGGACGACGATGGCGCCCATGGCCGCCGCCGCTCCGAAAACCGCAAAAAAACGAGGATCGTTCATGGCCAGGACGGCAACCCGATCCCCGCGGCCGACCCCCATTCCGCCGAGGTCAACGGCAACATCCTCCGCATCCCGGAGCAGTTCATCGAAGCTGCGCCGCAGGCCGCCGGCGACCACGGCAGTCTGGTCCTTGTAGAGACGGGCGTTTCGGCGGTACATGTCGTAAATGGAAAAACTGCGCATACACATCCTCCTGAATCGTGGTTGATCCCGAGGCCCCCCTCACCGGTCGGCGTCCGACCGGCAGGCAGACGGCTGCATCGCTTTCGATCTGTAATTGCGAGTAATTTCAGAAATAGGATGGAAACGACGCCGGTGTCAAGCGCGGAAACCCCCGGATGCCTGGGCAGGCATAAAAAAGTGGCATCCGGGAAAAAAGTCATGCTAAGAAACGGCACGTAGCTGAAATCGGCTGAAAGCGAGGAGACGATGGCACAGAAACGGGAGCGTTTGAAAAAACCGGCCCACATCGGGGGCATTCTCCGAAGCGCCCTCTCCGCCTACCGGGCCGGCGGGGACACGGAGCTGACGAAGGTCTGGGCGCTGTGGGACGAGGCCGTCGGCAGCGCCATTGCAGAGAACACCCGGGCTTCGGCCTTCAAGGGAAGCCTGCTCATCGTTCATGTAAGCAGCTCCACCTGGGTCCAGCACCTCCACTTTTTAAAGGGGGACCTGATCCGTAAGGTCAACCAGGCCCTGGGAAAAAACCTGATCAAGGAGATCAAATTCAAGGTCGGCCCTCTGTGACGGCCGTCACCGAAGACACTTTTTTCGAGGGGCAAATCCGCGTCCGGCAGCACCGGGACGGATACCGGTTTTCCATCGACGCCGTCATCCTGGCCCAGCACGCGGCACGTCGGCCGCCGCCGCCCCAGGCCGGCCAGAGGCCTCCGGCCGAAAAACCCCGGCATGTCCTCGACCTGGGCACCGGCTGTGGAATCATCCCGTTGATCCTGGCCTTCAAGCGCCCGGCCGACCGGATTACCGGGGTGGAGATCCAGGCCGACCTGGCCGGACTGGCCCGGGAGAATGCCGCCGCCAATGGAATGGCGGACCGGATCGTTATCCGCCACCAGGATCTCAGGGAGCTGCGGCACGGGGATCTCGACCATCCCGTCGACCTCGTTGTCAGCAATCCGCCCTACCGCCCGGCGGGATCGGGGCGGATGAACCCCCACAGCCAGCGGGCCGTGGCCCGCCATGAAATCAAGGTCGCCCTGCCCGATGTCGTCGGGGCCGCCGGGCGGATGCTCGAGATCTCAGGACGCCTGGCCGTCATTTTCCCGGCCGAGCGTCTCACGGCGCTCCTGGCAGCGATGCAGGCGTCGCGGATCGAACCCAAATTCCTCCGCTTCGTCCACTCGCGGTCGGACACCGCGGCCAGGCTGGCCCTGGTCGAGGGAATCAAGGGGGCCCGCCCCGGCCTCTCCGTTGCCGCCCCCCTGGTGCTCTACCGCAGCAGCGGCGGGTACACCGAGGCGGCCGCCGCCATGTTCCGGGCCTGACCGCCGCCGTCCGGCTCACGCCAGGGGGTTGAAGACCTGGCCCGTCACCACCTTGGGATAGAAATAGGTCGATTTTCTCGGCATGATCAGGCCGCTCCGGGCGACCTCCTGAACCTGCTCGATGCGGGTGGGGTTGAGGATGAAGGAGACGTCGTATTCCCCGGAGCGGACGCCGTCCACCGCCTCCTGGGATGCCGTGGCATAGGCGATGCGCGTCTCGTCGTCGAGGCGGGCCTGGTCAAAGCCCAGGATCGTCATGAAAATCAGTCGTGTCAGCACCGTCACGTCCAGGTCCCTCAGGGCCGGCGCCAGGGCATCCCCGAAATGGGCCGCCATGACGCCGGGCCGGAGGGTCATGAGGAAAAGGGTCGTGGGTGCGCCTTTCATGTACATGCCGATGGTATGGGCTTCGGCCCCTGCGGCCAGGGCGGTGGTGAATGCCTCGGGCACCCGTCCCCCGTTTTCCCCCTCGAGGGGCATTTCCACGATCTCGAAATAGGGGGCGGCACGGGAGATGAGCTGCGCCATGGCATCCGGATCCACATCCTTCAGCAGGCGGTGGGCCGGCAGGATAACCATGCCCGGATCCGCCATGCTGGTCAGGTACATCATCACATAATTCGCCGGATGATCGTCCGTGAAGCCGGGGGTTCTTTCGGCCACCCAGTCCCGGTAGTTCAGGGCCGTCTCATACCGGTGGTGGCCGTCGGCGATGTAGATGGTTTTGTCGGCCATCCTGCCGGTGACATCGGCGATGACGCCGGGGTCGGTGATCCGCCATAGCCGGTGATGGTGGCCGTCGCCGTCGGTGAAGGCCATATCGGCCGACTGGCGGATCACCGCTGCCATCAGGGTCTCGAGGATGTTTTCCTGATCCGCGTAGAGGGAGAAGATGGGACTGAAATTGGCATGGCAGACCTTCATCAGCGCCAGACGGTCGGTCTTGACCTTGGAGAATGTCGTCTCGTGGGGCAGGACGATCCCCTTTTCAAAGGGCTCGAGCCGGACCCGGGCGATAAGTCCGTAGCGCTTGAGCGACTGGCCGGCCGCCGTAAAGTCGACGGTGGTAAGATAGAAAATCGGATCCGCGTCCCGGACCAGGACGCCCGCCGCCTGCCAGGCGTCGAAGTCGCGGCCGGACCGGGTGTAGCGATTGTCGTCCTCGCTGTCCGTGTCCCGGGTCTTTCCAAGGATCAGGCGGATGACGTTGTGCGGATCTTTGTCGTAGAATGCCGCCTGCGCCTTCGGGGAGATCACGTCATAGGGCGGTGCACTCACCGCCCCGAGCTCCGGAATTTTCTCCTTATTATAGACGATTCCCCTGAAGGGGATCACTTCGGCCATGGTGTGCGCTCCTTTGTGGTTGATGAACGCCGCAGAGCGTTCGCGCCAGCGGCGGAAGGGGCCGCGGCACGCAGGTGCGCCGCTGAACAGATCCAACGGCAGCCAAGGTGCTTCCGGCCGGATCCGCTATTCCTAACCGCTCAAACTCAAAAGGTTTTCTGATACTAGAAAGGCCGGAACGATTCAAGGAAAATCTCGCTGAACCCCCGGTTTTTGGCTCTCGGGCGTTTTTTTTCAAGAAGGGCATTGACAGTTCCGAACAAACAGTATATTGATCCGTACCTGTCTGCTCTTGAGAGGGTTGGAGAGGTGGCCGAGTGGCTTAAGGCCCCGCTCTCGAAAAGCGGTATCCTGGCAAAACCGGGATCGTGGGTTCGAATCCCACCCTCTCCGCCATTTTTTCTGTTCTGGAGCAGACCGGCGGAGTGGTTTAATCCGCTTTGCCCGCTTTTGTCCGATTGCCGCCCAATTTTATTGTTGGGAACACCAACGGAGAGATGACCGAGCTGGCTGAAGGTGCACGACTGGAAATCGTGTGTGCTGTCACAAGCGGCACCGAGGGTTCGAATCCCTCTCTCTCCGCCATCAATCGGCCGACCTATCGCAGCATTTCCGCTCCGCCTGTCTTTCCCGAACCGCATGTCAGCTCCGAAAGCGCTTTCGCGGATGTGACGGTGTATTTCAATCGGGCACAGTAACATAGGCCGGTTGAATCCCGGGATACGTCAATGTCCTATTTGGTTCTTGCCAGAAAATACCGTCCTCAGACTTTCGAGGATGTTGTCGAACAGGCCCACGTCACCCGCACCCTGACCAACGCCATCCGTGCGGGACGCGTCGCCCACGCCATTCTCTTTTCCGGTCCGAGGGGTACCGGCAAGACCACCATCGCCCGCATCCTGGCCAAGGCCATGAACTGCGAGAATGGGCCGACCCCGACGCCCTGCAATGAATGCACCTCATGCCGTGAAATCACGGGCGGCAGCGCCGTCGACGTCTTCGAGATCGACGGCGCCTCCAACAACGGCGTCGACCACATCCGCGACCTCCGGGAGAACGTCAAGTACATGCCGGCCCACAGCCGGTATAAAATCTATATCATCGATGAAGTCCACATGCTCAGCACGCCGGCGTTCAACGCCCTGCTGAAAACCCTCGAGGAGCCCCCCGGGCACATCCTCTTTTTCTTCGCCACCACCGAGCCCCGGAAGATTCCCATCACCATCCTGTCGCGGTGCCAGCAGCACCACCTCCGGCGGATCCGGCCCGATGACGTCGCCCGGCACATGGCCGCCCTGTGCGAAAAGGAGGGGGTGGCGATGCCCCCGGAGAGCCTCGCCCTCATCGCCCGGGAGACCGGGGGCAGCATGCGCGACGCCCTGAGCCTCCTCGACCAGGTGATGACCTGCACCGATGGGGAGATCACCTACGACGGGGTCCTCGGCATCCTCGGCGTAGCAGACCGGGAGGTGCTCTTCCGGGTTACCGAGAGCATCTTTGGCGGCAATATCCCGGAAATCCTCGAAATCATCGACGACATCTACCACCGCGGCCACGACCTCAAGGCTTTCTACGGCGCCCTCATGGCCCATTTCCGGAACCTCTGGATCGTCAGGATGGTTCCCGACCCCGCCCGGATCATCGACCTGCCCGCCGGCGAAATCGAGCGAATGGCCACCCTGGTGCGGAACGCCTCCGAGCTCTATCTCAGCCAGCTCATGGATGCCTTCGCCCGCGAGGAACCCGCCGTCAGGTTCTCCAGCCAGCCCCGCCTGGCGCTGGAGATGGCCTTTATC
>CAJXSB010000249.1 GCA_913060435.1 uncultured Desulfococcus sp. | reverse complement strand
CCCGGGACACCCTGGTGAAGTTCTGGTATGAATACAGCGATGCGGACGTGGTCGAAGATCCTTTTGACGATCTCGACATCACGGGGCAGGCTGATACCTTTGCCGTGGAGATCGCCCATCCGGTGTATCGGAGGCCCAACCGGGAGCTGGTTTTCGGGCTTCGGGGGGAGCTCCGCCACAGCGACACCACCCTGCTGGACCAGCCCTACTCGTTCTCTCCGGGCGTCGAAGACGGCAAGAGCGAAGTCTCCGTGGTCCGGTTCACCCAGGAGTGGCTCTCCCGGAGCCGTTTCCAGGTCGTTGCCGTCCGCTCCATCTTCAGCCTTGGCATCGATGCCTTTGACGCCACCATCCATGAAGACGATCTCCCGGACGGGCGCTTTTTTTCGTGGCTGGGACAATTTCAATGGGCAGGGCGCCTGTCGGACCTGGGGGGGAGCCAGTTCATTTTTCGGACGGATATGCAGTTCTGCAACCAGTCGGTGCTTCCCCTTGAGAAATTCTCCGTTGGCGGGGCCTACAGCGTCCGGGGGTATCGGGAGGACACTTTCGTGCGGGACGACGGCCTTGTCGCCTCCCTTGAGTTTCGATATCCGGCATTTCGGGTGCCCATTCCTCGCTTTTCCAGAAGCGCAGAGGACGGCATGGTGCAGCTGGCCGTGTTTGCCGACTGGGGCTGGTCCGAAAACGTGGATACGCCGACGGTGGGACCCCGGACCATCAGCAGCGCAGGCCTCGGGGTCCGCTGGGACCCGTCGCCCGGGCTGCATGCCCAGCTCTATTGGGGCATCCCCTTCAGGGATATCGACTACAGCAGCCATGATCTGCAGGACGACGGCATCCATTTCCAGGTGAATTGCCTGGTTTTCTGAGATCCATCCGCCGTGCAGCCGCGGCGGCCGTGCGGCTTTAAATCCATTAATCTGTGCATTATCATAGGGGTACAGAACCGACGGGCATACCTGAGGCCGCACTCCCCTGAAGCTTCCAGCGTGCACATTCCGGAGCGAGCCATGACAGCGATGATCAGTTTATCCATTATGCTTGCGGCGATCTATATCCTTGCCGTCGTTACGGATGAGTTCTTTATTCCCAGCCTCGACCGCATCTCCCATCGATGGCGCCTTCCGTCCCATGTGGCCGGCGCCTCCCTGATGGCGGTCGGCTCTTCGGCGCCCGAGCTCGCCATTGCGTTCCTCTCCCTCTTCAAGGAGGGGGGGGCGCACAGTGACGTGGGCGCCGGGACCATTGTCGGCTCGGCGGTCTTCAACATCCTGGTGATCACCGGGGTCTCTGCCGTCTGCCGCGAAGCGAAAATTTCACTGCCCGTCGTTCTCCGGGATACGGTATTCTACTTTCTGGCCATTGCGCTCCTGGTGACGGCCTTCTGGGACGGCGGCATCACGATCTTTGAATGTCTGCTGTTCCTCGGGCTCTACGCCGTCTACCTGGCTTTTCTCTTTGCGGTCCCCTTTGGTGATGTCGAGGCTGTGGAGATGCCGATGGGGGCGGATGCCAAGGCAGAGACCCCCGGCAGGGGCGTTCGGCGTCTGAAGGACGCCGTTGTCGGCGTCGTGGGGCGTCTGGCGGGGAGGCACGGCGGGAGTGACCTGCGGGTGTTCTCCGTCTCCGTCCTTTGTATTGTGATCCTGAGCTGGATTCTGGTGGATACGGCCGTCATCTTTGCCGGGGCCATCGGGCTGCCGCCCGTCGTCATCGCCCTGACGGTCCTGGCGGCCGGCACCTCAGCGCCGGATCTGATCGCTTCGGTAATGGTGGCGAGGCAGGGGCGCGGGGGGATGGCCGTCGCCAACGCCATCGGCTCCAACATCTTTGACGTTCTGGTGGGGCTGGGGCTTCCCTGGCTGGTGGCGCTGACGCTGGTCGGCCGGCCGTTCGTGGCTGTGGGAACCCACGATCTTTTCCTTTCGGTGCTGATCCTCATGGGGACGGTGGCGCTGCTCTTTTTTTTCCTCTATACCGACCGCCTGTTGAGCCGGAAGGAGGGGATCGCCCTTCTGGGATGCTACGGGCTCTATGCCGGATGGACGCTGATCGGGTGAGATGGCCGTGGAGCTGGTGATCCGGATCGGACTGGTAATGATCGGCGGGGGCCTCGGGGCCCTCTGCCGTTACGGTTTTACCCTGGCCGGAGCCCGCTGGCTCGGGGTCCGCTTTCCCTGGGGAACGCTGATGGCCAACATGACCGGGTGCCTGCTGATCGGCGTGGCCTTTGCCCTGACCGAAAGGAGCGAACTCCTCCCGCCATCCGGGCGGCTCTTTTTCATGACCGGTTTTCTGGGCGCCCTGACGACCTTCTCCACCTATGCCCTCGAGTCGGTCAATTACCTGCGCGTCGGCAGCTATGCCGCCCTGGCCAACATTCTCGTCAACAATCTGGGCGGTGGCGCGCTGGTGGCGATCGGTTATGCGTTGGTTCACCTTATCCTGGAAGGAGGGAGATAACATGACCATCCGATACAGTGTCATAGAAATCTTCACGAGTGAAGGCGTCCGCTGCCGGAAGCGGCTGCTCTACGAGCAGGTCCTCGACCATGTCCGCGGCCTCAAGATCGCAGCCCGGTGCACCGTGTTCCGGGGCACCGACGCCTGCTACGAGAACGGGGAGACGGCAACCCAGAGCATTGTGGACCTCTCCTATAATATGCCCCTCAAGATCGAGATCGTCATCCCGTCGGCCGAGCTCGGATCCCTCATGGAGGTGCTCGAGAAGATGGTCTGCGAGGGGATCGTCGGCGTTCGGGAGCTCAATGTCTACTGGCATAAGGCCCGAAAGCGCCTGCTGCCCCCCCAGATCAAGATCCGGGATGTCATGACCCCGTCGCCGAAAAGGGTCGGCCTTGCCACGCCGGTGGATGAAGTGGTCCGCCGCCTCCTGTCGTCCACCTTTACCGGCCTGCCGGTGGTGGACGAACAGGATCGACCGGTGGGCGTTATTTCCCAGACCGACCTGATCTACCGCGCCAAGATGCCGATGCGGCTGGCCCTCATGGCCAAGACCGAACCGGAGGTGGTCGACATGATCCTCAAATCGCTCTCGGAGATGACGGCGGAAAGCATCATGACCCGGCCGGACGTCCACATCCAGGAGGATGCCCTCCTGACGGACGCCGTCAGCCGGATGCTCGAAAAGAACGTCAAGCGGCTTCTGGTCGTGGACGCCTGGGGAAAGCTCACGGGAATCGTCTCGCGCATAGATGTTTTTCAGACCATCACCCGCGAAGCCCCCGACTGGAAGGCGGTTCGCAAAGGGGAGATCACGCTGGCGGACGCCCACTTCGTCTCCGACATCATGCGGCGGGACACCCACACGGTTCGGCCCGACGCCCCGGTGGAGGAGGTGCTTCACATGATTGACACCGACGATATTCAGCGGGTGGCGGTGGTGGATGCTGCCGGCCGGCTTCTGGGGATGATCTCCGACCGGAACCTCCTGTCGGCATTTTCCGACGATCAGGCGGGAATCTGGCAGTTTCTGACGCGGTTTATGGCGTTTTCCGAAAAGGGGAAACGCCAAAAAAACCTCCAGGAACGGCTTCGAAGCCGCAAGGCAATGGAGGTGATGAACAAGGAGATCGTCAGCGTCCGGGAGGATGACTTCATTGAGGACGCCATCGAGATCATGACCCAGAAGGGATTCAGGCGTCTTCCGGTTGTGGATGAGGACGGGATTTACCGTGGAATGATCAACCGGGATTCGCTTCTGCGGGCCGGTTTCGAGGTCGAGGAATGAACCGCCGGCCCGGGCGACGAAACCGAGGCGGCATCTCCTGCGGCGGGGATGCCCTGATTTGAATGTGTATCCAAATGCCATCAGCTTTGTGAGGTGGAAATGCCCATCTATGAATTTTACTGCAGCGACTGCAACACCATCTTCAATTTTTTTTCCAGATCCGTCGACACCACCACCTGCCCCCGCTGCCCCAAGTGCGGCGAGCGACGGCTGACGCGGCAGGTATCGGTCTTCGCCGTCACGGGAAGAGCCCAGGAGCAGGGTGAGGCGGACGACCTCCCCGTTGACGAGGCCCAGATGGCCCGGGCCATGGAGGTGCTCGGCCGGGAGGCGGACAAGATTGATGAAGACGACCCGAGGCAGGCGGCCGGGCTGATGCGCCGGCTGAGCGACATGACCGGGCTTCAGCTGGGCCACGGGATGGAGGAGGCGCTGGCGCGCATGGAGCGGGGCGAAGATCCGGAGGCGATTGAGTCGGAAATGGGGGACCTCCTCGAGAACGAGGAGCCGTTCCTGATGCCGGGCAAAAAGAAAGCCGGCGCATCGTCGCGCCGGGCCGCCCCCCGCCGGGACGAAACCCTCTACGACCTCCAGACGGATTGACGGAAAGGGGGATCGGATGAACGCAGACCTTCGGGACCGGATCGAGATCCGGATCGGTGACATTACCCGTCTGCCGGTGGATGCCATTGTCAACGCCGCCAACCGATCGCTGTTGGGCGGCGGCGGTGTTGACGGCGCCATCCACCGTGCCGCTGGGCCGGAGCTGCTGGCGGAATGCCGCACCCTGGGCGGCTGCCCCACCGGCGAAGCCCGCATCACCCGGGGGTACCGTCTGCCCGCCGAATATGTCATCCACACGGTGGGGCCGGTCTACCGCGGCGACCCCCGGGACGCCCTTCTCCTTGCCCGCTGCTATGAAAATTCCCTGGCGATCGCAGCAAAGCGGAAATTCGATGCCGTCGCCTTTCCCGCCATCAGCTGCGGCGTCTATGGATATCCCATGGCCGCGGCCTGTCGTGTCGCCGTTGCCGCGGTTGCCGAATTCCTGGCGGCGCATCGGTTTCCCCGGCGGGTTATTTTCATGCTCTTCTCGGAGGACGCCGGGGAGGTCTATCGGGCCTGCATCGAAGAGACCGCCTGAACCGGCGGGCCGGGCGTCGCGGCCGCCGGTCCGGTTTGCGTCTCTTCTTGACATCAACGAGGGGCTGGTTTAATAAATGCCTCTTGTCCGGCGACGTCCAGGTTGCCGATAATCGTCACCCATGCAGGCCTATTCAATTATATGAACTGAGAGAAAGATGAAAAAGAAGAGTGGTGTAGACCAGATCAGAAATATCGGCATTATCGCCCATATCGACGCCGGAAAGACGACCGTAACCGAGCGGGTTCTCTACTATACCGGACGATCCCACAAGATCGGCGAGGTCCACGACGGTGAAGCCGTCATGGACTGGATGACCGATGAGCAGGAGCGCGGGATCACCATCACGTCGGCCGTGACCACCTGCCCCTGGAAGGGGCGTGATATTCAAATCATCGATACCCCCGGCCATGTGGATTTTACCATCGAGGTCGAACGGTCGCTCCGGGTGCTGGACGGGGCGGTCGGGGTCTTCTGCGCTGTCGGGGGGGTCGAACCCCAGTCGGAAACCGTGTGGCGCCAGGCCGACAAATACCACGTCCCCAAGATGGCCTTCATCAACAAGATGGACCGGATCGGCGCCGACTTCTTCGGTACCGTCGAGATGATGAAAGAAAGGCTCCATGCCCGCCCGCTCCTGCTGCAGCTGCCGGTGGGCGCCGAAGAGAGCTTTTCCGGCGTGATCGATCTGATCCGGATGAAGCAGATCACCTGGCGGAATGACGACCTCGGGGCCACCTTCGACGAGTCGGCCATTGCGCCGGATCTTCTGGCGGAGGCCGAGGCCCGCCGGGAGGCGCTTCTGGAAACCCTGGCCGAAGCCGACGACGCCATCATGGAGGCGTACCTGGGGGAGCAGGAGATCACCGAAACCCAGCTGCTGGAGGCGATCCGGAGAGCGACCATCGGGCTTGTGCTCGTGCCGGTGCTCTGCGGTTCGGCCTTGAGGAACAAGGGCATTCAGCCCCTGCTCGACGCCGTCGTCGATTTCATGCCCAGTCCCGGGGAAGTGCCCCCGATCCGGGGCACGAATCCCCAGACGGGTGAGGAGGTGGCATGCCCGCCCCATGCCAACAGGCCCCTGGCCGCCCTGATCTTCAAGGTTTCCATGATGGAAGGGCGGAAGCTGACCTTCGCGAGGGTGTACAGCGGGAAGCTCAAGGCCGGAGAGGATGTGTTCAATCCCAACCTCAACAAAAAGGAGAAGCTCTCCCGCATCCTCCGGATGCACGCCAACAAGCGGGAACGAATCGACACGGCCGGCCCCGGGAGCATCGTTGGTGTCGTGGGCCTCAAAGACTCGGGCACCGGCGACACCCTCTGCCACCCCGATCATCCACTGCTCCTGGAGAATATGGAGTTCTACGAGCCGGTGATCTCCATTGCCATCGAGCCCAAGACCCATTCGGACCAGGACAAGCTCGACCAGGTTCTGGCCAAGTTTGTCGCCGAGGACCCGACCCTCCGGGTGCGGCTGGACGAGGATACGGGCCAGACCATCCTTTCCGGGATGGGGGAGCTCCATCTGGAAGTGGTCATCAGTCGGATGATGCGGGAGTTCAGCACCAGCGTCAACGTCGGGAAGCCCCAGGTCGTTTACCGGGAAACCATCGAAGAGGCCGCCCGGGCGAATTCGGTTTTCGACAAGGACGTGGCCGGGCAGCATCATTACGGCGAGGTTCGGCTGGAGCTGCGGCCCCTGGAGCGGGGGGCCGGGGTTCGCTTCGTATCCGAGATGGCCGGGGAGGATATCCCCGAGATGTACATCTCCAGCGTTCGCGAGGGCGTGATGGAATCCCTCGGCAGCGGCGCACTGATGGGGTACCCGGTCATGGATGTCGAGGCGGCGCTGCTGGGGGGCGGGTATAAGGAATCCCAGGGAACGGAGCTGGCATACCGGGTCAGCGCCTCCATGGCCTGCAAGGAAGCCATGGCCAAGGCGTCCCCCTACCTTCTCGACCCGATCATGCGGGTGGAGATCTTTGTGCCGGAAGCCTTCATGGGCGAGGTCATCGGCGACCTCAACGCCAGGAAGGGGAAAATCGAGGCCATTGACGTCCAGCGGGGCGTCCAGAGATCGGAAGAGCACACGTCTGAACTCCAGTCACGATGC
>CAJXSB010000248.1 GCA_913060435.1 uncultured Desulfococcus sp. | reverse complement strand
TGATTTCGGACCGTGGTGCATCCGATCAGCAGAACGGCCAGCAGCATCGCCAGACAGCCCAGGCCCAGCCCCGCCCGGCAGGACAGGGAATGCCTTGCCGCAAAAGATCTGTTGCCGGACATGCTATGCGGGCTCCTCATGCAATGCGGTGACAACAGTGGAGATGCCGCCCCGCGGGGTGAAATCTCCGACGATCTCCATGCGCTTGGGCTGAACCGCGGCGACCAGGTCATCGAGGATGCGGTTGACCACATGCTCATAGAAGATGCCGACGTTGCGGTACTGGAGCAGATAGTATTTCAGGGACTTCAGCTCCACGATCTTCTCATCCGGACGGTAGCGGACGGTGATGGTGCCGAAATCCGGGAGCCCCGTCATGGGGCAGACCGAGGTGAACTCGGGCTGGCGGATCTCGATGTGGACATCCCGGCGGCCTTTGTACTGGTAGTCGACGGGATCGAGCAGATCCCGACGAATGGTGTCGGGTTTCTGGATGTTCTGCAAAACAGTGTCTGTCATGTTCAATCACTCCTTGGGTGTCGGTCCTGCGTCCCGGGCGGCTACCGTTCCTCAATGGGGACGTATGCACGCTTGGTCGGCCCGGTATAGATCTGCCGCGGGCGGTTGAGGCGCCATTCCGGATCGTCCATGCTCTCCTTCCACTGGGCGATCCAGCCGGGGAGGCGGCCGATGGCGAACATGACCGTGAACATGTTGGTGGGGATGCCGATGGCCCGGAGGACGATGCCGCTGTAGAAGTCGATGTTGGGGTAGAGGTTGTGGTCGATGAAATAGCTGTCGTTGACCGCGATCTCCTCGAGGGCCTTGGCAACATCGAGGAGGGGGTCGTGGATGTTGAGCTTGGTCAGGATCCGGTCGCACATCTTCTTCATGATCTTGGTCCGTGGATCATAGGTCTTGTAGACCCGGTGGCCGAAGCCCATGAGCCGGAAGGGGTCGCTCTTGTCCTTGGCCCGCAAAACCACATCCTTGAGGGGAATGTCCTTTTCGACGATGTTGGTCAGCATCTCGATGACCGCCTGGTTGGCCCCGCCGTGGAGCGGACCCCAGAGGGCGGCGATGCCGGCGGATATGGCGGAGTAGAGGTTGACCCGGCCGCTGCCCACCAGGCGAACCGCGGAGGTCGAGCAGTTCTGCTCGTGGTCGGCGTGGAGGATCAGAAAGACGGAGAGGGCCTGGACGATGTCCGGGTCGATTTCATAGGGCCGGACCGGTGTGTCGAACATCATGTTGAGAAAGTTTTCACAGTAGGAGAGGTCCGGCCGGGGGTAGACCACCGTGTGGCCCCGGAAGATCTTGTAGGACATGGCGGCCAGGGTCCGAATCTTGGAGATGAGCCGGGCCACGGTGGCGTTCAGCTCCTCCTCCTCGCCTTCCAGGTAGGGGTAGAAGCTCTTGAGGGCGTTGACCATCGATGAGAGAATCCCCATGGGATGGGAAGCCCGGGGGAAGCTCCCGAAAAATGACCGCATATCTTCGTGGACCAGCGAGTGGTCGTTCAGGAGCACCGAAAAGCGGGTGATCTGCTTCCGGGTCGGCAGTTCGCCGTTGATGAGGAGGTAGGCGACTTCCCGAAACGACGAGTGCTCGGCCAGTTCATCGATGGGGTAGCCGCGGTAGCGGAGGATCCCCCGTTCGCCGTCCATGAAGGTGATGGCGCTTTTGCAGCTGCCGGTGTTGGCAAATCCCGAATCCATGGTGATCATGCCGGTCATCTGCCGCAGCTTTGAAATGTCGATGGCTTTTTCGCCTTCCGACCCGGTGATGACCGGCAGTTCAAAGGTCTTGTCCTGCCAGATCAGTTTTACATGTTCCGTCATATCTCTTCCTTTCGCATGTCGGCGGTTCCAGCGCCGGTCTCCGGGGACGCATCACCGGCGCCCTGAGGCCGCTGATCCCCCTTGCCGCTTCGGCGGGGGCCTGCACTTTTCGGACGGCACGGGGGGGATGGCGGTCGATTACCGGTGTCGACGCCGATCGATAGAAACCAAACTTCTAGCGTAATATCGAACGGATGGCAAGACCGTTTTTCCTGCAGATCCGGGGAGCGGGAATGCTCCCGGCGGGCCGGGCGTGAATTGCAGCGTCGCGGATACGGCTGCGCCGCCCGGATGCCCTGGGCGGCGGTCTGTCCTATCTGGCATCATGACGATGCGACACAGCAGTTTCTTCCGGCCTCCTTTGCCCGGTAGAGGGCGTTGTCGGCCATTTGAATGAGCGCATCTTTGGTGCAGGGCTTCCCCATCGGCATGGACGCTGCACCGAAGCTCATGGTGAGGCGGAATTGGCTTTCCTGGAACGAGATGGTTCTGCCTGCAATTTTGATTCTCAGCCGTTCTGCAACGAGCATGGCATCGTCCAGGTCGGTCTCGGGCAGGATAACAGCAAACTCCTCGCCGCCGTACCGGGCGATGTAATCGGAAAGGCGCAGCGCCTCCTTCAGAGACTGGGCGATGGTTTTCAGGGCCTCGTCTCCTGCGAGGTGGCCGAAGGTGTCATTGATCTTTTTGAAGTGGTCGATATCCCCGAGCAGAATGGTGAGGGGCGTTCCATACCGCTGTGAACGGCTGATTTCACGCTCCAGATCTTCGCAGAAACCCTTGTAGTTGCGGACGCACGTCATGTCGTCCGTGGCGGCCTGGCGGCGGAAGAATTCGACCTCCTTGCCTTTCTGTACAAGGGTGTTGACCAGCTCCATCGACAGGTACGCCAGCTCGGATTTCGCCTTGTCGAGCAGCTTGGACAGGTCGCGTTTATCCTTGAACTGAATATCGAAGATTGGCAGGATTTCCCGGGTCTGCTCGTGGATCTCCTCCGCGAGTTTCGCACAGTCGAACCGGTCTGCAAATTCGTAGTCCTTTGCCAGCTGCTGGATGGACCCCAGAAGAAGGGTCATGTCCGAGGCGTTGAGCATTTCGGTGAACAAGCAGGCCAGGTGAAGCATCCTCGCACGGAGGAGCATCTCGCTGGAGCCCGATCCGGCCATCTTCTCCGGGCAGTGGTGGCACCCGATGGGCAGGCAGAACTCTTCCGGCATTCCCCAGGAGACGGCCAGGTATTCGCCCAGCTCCATGTGGTTAAAACCGATGATCTCGTTTTCCGCCTCAAACTGGTTCCTGCCCCCGCCCACCGCCGCTGCCACCCGGGCGTATTCTTCCGGGAGGCTGTAGGCCATGGTGAGGGCGCCCATATCCTTCAGCAGGCCCATGAAAAAGGCATCGGCGGAGAGCCGCGGTCTGATTTTTTCCGCCAGCAGCTTCGTGGAGACGGCGCTGACAACGGAATCCTTCCAGAACTGGGCATGGTTGATGCCGTTGTCTGATTTCTTATAGAAAGCCGTCGTGACGCTGAAGCTGAGCGCCAGGCTCTTTACCGTGCTGATGCCGAGCATGGCAATCGCCCGTTCAATGGTGGTGATTTTCGACGCGAAGCCGTAAAAGGGCGAGTTGGCAAGCTTGAGAATCTTGGTTGTCAGAACCACGTCGCTGGAGATGATTCGACTGATCCTGGGGATGTCCGGCTCCTTCTGCCGAACGGCCTCAAGCAGTTTGATGGCTATTCCCGGGAGGGTGGGCAGGTCGTCGATTTTGGCGGAAATGGCGTCGATAATCCGTCGGTTTTCTACCGGAATGCCGCTTCTCCTGTGCCCACGGTCGATGTCAGTGTTGCCAAGATCATTCAATGTGCTGTCTCGCCTTGAAGTTCATGGGCCCCTGCGAAATTTCGACGCGCTGCCGGAGGCCTGTGGGAGATAGATCGCCCCGTTTGGCGGCGGCGCCAGCAAGGTATCAAAACCATACATGAAAATGGCGGAATGGTCAAGGCTGGGATTGCCCGGGAGGGGCATTGGGGCGTCTCCGTCCGACCCGGCGCATTTTTTGTTTGTAAAGCGTTTTCCGATGTAATATAAGTACCTCCGTAAATCGAGCATTGCGAATGGAAGGGCGGGGCAGGAGTTCATGGGGGCCGGCTCTGGTGGAGGGCGGCCATCCATTTTTTTCTGCTGAAACCGCCTTCATCTATTTTCAGGAGCAAGCCCCACCATCCGCATCCAATGCCGGCATTGAATCCCGATATACCCCGAAACAGCGGATACGGAGATGCCAACCACCGCCAAATGGCGCTTCGCCGGAAGTTCCTGTGATCTAAGGGTCGTGCGAATGAATGAAATAAAGGCATTTATTGACGGAGAAGGAAAGGCCGTTATCAAGTGTCCGGAATGCCATGAAGTGCGGCGGGTGGATGTCACCGGTTATGCCAAGCTCGAGCGTTTTGTCCGTTTTAACGTAAAATGCCCCTGCAGTAACACCTACAAGGTGGTCCTCGAGCGGCGCGAGTATTTCCGGCGGCAGGTCCAGTTGACGGGGATGTGCTTGATACAGAACGGCGCACAGGGCGTTGATGTCTATATTCGCGATCTGTCGCGAAAAGGGCTGCGCATTGAACTGATGAAGGATGCGGAGATCACGTTGGGAGAGAAGGTGATGGTGGAGTTCCGCCTGGACGACGAGAAGCGGACGCTCATCCGCAAGGACGCGGTTGTCCGGTCCATGCGCGGGTTCCACATCGGCCTGGAGTTCTTTTCCATCGATCCCCACAACGTCTATGACAAGGCACTGGGGTTTTACCTGATGTAGGGGCTTTTTCCTGTGCGGCCGGACTCACCGATAAAAGCGTTGGAGCCGTTGGGGCGGCGACCCGAAAAGAAAGAGAACGACCAGCATCCAGTTGCGGAGGGTGTTGCGGCAAACCCCCGTCTTTTCCCAGCGGCGGGCCGACGTCCGGACCCGCGCCCGCAGCATCGCGATGTCAAGGCCTCGCCGCCGGATCCGCTGCATCAGATCGACGTCCTCCATGATGGGAAACGGGCGATATCCGCCGATTTCCCAGAAGCATTCCCGCCGGATGAAGATTGCCTGATCCCCGTAGGGCACCCGCGTGATACGGGACCGGAGGGAGGCTGCCCGCTCGATCCATCGGAAGCATGGCCGGGGGGAGTCGATGGAAAGGTCAAATGCCCCGCCCACGGCGTCGGAGGCCGACATGGCCCGCTGGATGCCTTGCAGGCCCTCTTCCGGGAGGAAGGTGTCCGCGTGAAGGAAAAGCAGGATCTCTCCCGAAGCCGCCCGGGCGCCGGCGTTCATCTGGATGCCCCGCCCCCGTGGCGAGGAAATTTTTTGAATTTGGGGCGCCGGAATCACTGCAAGGGTGTCCCCCGAAGGATCGCCGTCCACCACGAGGATCTCCAGCCGTCCGTTGAAGGGGAGGCTGGTAAGGTGGCGGATCAGCCCCCGGATGACGGGGGCTTCATGCAGCACGGGAACGACAACGGAGATCGACGACGGCATGTGGCGCGATAAGATCGGTGCAGTCATGGGGACACGTGGGCTGTCAATGCGCTTACGCCAGGCGGGGCGGACCGCCTGAAAGGATAAATATTAGATGCATGACCATCAAATACGGCTTCAACATGCGGCGGCAGCGGGCCTGAAAAAGGGCGGCGCCGGATTTATCTGGATCCTCAAAATCCTGATTCCCATATCTTTTTTCACCCTGCTGCTGGATGCCGGCGGCGTTATTGGAAAACTCGATTTTCTGCTCGCTCCCCTCATGGGGGTGTTGAGCCTGCCGGCCGTTGCGGCGCTGCCATTGATCATCGGCCTCCTGACCGGCATCTACGGTGCCGTGGCGGCCATGTCGGTCCTGCCCATGACCCTGGACCAGATGACCCTGACAGCGATTTTCCTCCTGATTTCCCACAACATGATCCAGGAGGGGGTTATCCAGGGAAAGTCGGGCATCCATCCCGTTGCAGCAACGATCTTCCGCCTGGCCGCATCCGTGGTCACGGTAATGATCACGGCCTGGTTCCTGCCGTCGGACACCGCCGCAGCAGCCCCCCGCGGGACCGGGCCGGGCGAGGCGATGGCAATGGGGGATATTTTTGTTCACTGGGCCGTCGATATGGGGTGGCTCAGCCTCAAGATTTTCGCCATCATCATGTCGATCATGGTGGCCGTCGAGATCATGAAGGCCTTTCACCTGAACCGGTATCTCATCCGGATCCTCCAGCCGGCCATCCGGTTCATGGGCCTCGACCGACGGGTGGGCATGCTGTGGCTGACCGCCTGCCTCTTCGGCATCACCTATGGCGGCGCCGTCATCGTGGAGGAGGCCAAGGAGAACGATTTTTCGGCGGATGAGCTGACCCGCCTCCACCTATCCATCGGCATCAACCATGCCATGATCGAGGACCCTTCCCTCTTCCTGCCGCTGGGCATCGGGGCCTTCTGGCTCTGGGCGCCTCGGTTGATCAGCGCTGTCGCGGCGGTTTGGCTCTTCAACCTCTGGCTGCTGCTGCGACGGCGGGCGCCGCGCCTGAAGCCCCAGACGCCTTGAAGCGGCGGGCGCTCAGGGGCCGTCTTCCAGGTTGAACGACGATGTGTGCTGTCGGAGCAGCTGTTTTTTGCTGATCTTGCCGACGCTGGTGGTGGGAATCGTGTCGACGATGGCGATTTTGTCGGGCACGCCCCGCCGGGGCATCCCGCCCTCCTGGACGCGCGCCAGCAGAAACGCCTGCAGCGCCGCCTCGTCCACCGTTTCCCGGTAGCCTTCCTTGAGGACGACGAAGGCCAGGGGGCGCTCCCCGTATTTTTCATCCGGGATGGCCGTCACCGCTGCCTCGGATACGGCCTCGTGCTCACAGATCAGGTCTTCGAGGGCCATGGCGTCGATCCATTCCCCACCCGACTTGATGGCGTCCCGGGTCCGGTCGGTGATCTGGAGGTACCCATCCGGATCGATGAAACCGATATCCCCGGTGTGGAGCCATCCGTCGCGCCACAGCCGCTGGCTTTTTTCCGGATCCTTGGCATACCCCTGGGTCAGCCAGGGCGCCCGGAGCACCACCTCGCCGATGGAGCTGCCGTCGTGGGGGAGGGGCGCCCCCGTGATGTCGGTCACCTCGATGTCCACCATGGGTGTCGGAAGCC
>CAJXSB010000247.1 GCA_913060435.1 uncultured Desulfococcus sp. | reverse complement strand
CGAGCCTTGTTCGCCAGCCTGGCTTTCAGCGCGGCAACAGCATTGCCCGCCTGGTGTTCTTCCAGGAATCCGACCAGAGCGTTGGCCAGAAGGAGAGTGAGAATAACAAAAAAGTCCGGCCAGTGCCGATCGACCGCAGAAAGGATCACGGCCGCTTCGATCATCCATGGAATGGGTCCCCAGAAATAGGTGAGGAACTTCAGAAACGCATTGGTCTTCTTCTCTTCGATCTCGTTGGGCCCATACTGGGTCAGCCGCGCCTCGGCCTCGGCCTGGCTGAGGCCGTCCTCCGACGTCCCCAGCGCTGCCTGGAGCTCCGGCATGGGCAGGGACTTGAGATCTTCCCCGGTGCCTGATGTATGGGGGGTGGTTTTCCGTTTCATAGCAGCTCTCTTCCGATCATTTCCCCTTGAAACACAAGGGATGCATCACAATTTTATAAAATTTCCTGAAATCCCGTCACGCCATCTGCAGGGCGCGGCCGATGCTGGACAGAACCGCTTTCTGCCGGTCCGATCCGCCGCGCCCCGGCATGAGGATCTTCCGGGCCAACGCAAGGGCGGCCTTGCGCTCTTCCGGAGCGGCGATCAACGTGGCCAGCGTCGCCAATGCCCGGTCTTCATCGATCTGGAGAATGCGGGCCTGCTCTCCTGCAATCTTCAGGAATTCTCTTTTGGTCAAGGTCTTGAACCTTTCGTTCGACGCCATGAGCCTTTCATCCCGGAACAGGGCATCCCGGTCGACGGCGTGATCCGAATCCTCCAGGGCCGTGATCATCCGGATAACGCCCTCCACAAAGCCGCCTTTTCCCATGGCGCCGTGCCAGCGCTCACGATTCTCCTGAATCAGCGCCTCCGCTTCCGCCGCCCCGGTTTCCGTTTCCCGTTCAGGCTTCGCGTTCGGCGTGTTTTCGGGGAACAGCAGCCGCATCCAGGGATTTTCATAGACGGCGAAAAAGAGGGCCTCGTCGACATGGTCCCGAACGCTCTGGAAGCCGTCCAGAACCGCCACGATGCTATCCGAGACGCACCTCTCCAGCGCCGTAAAGGGATTGCCTGCGGAAACCGGGCTGCGGTGCTCTTTCGCCAAGGGGGCGAGGGCTTTGAAGAACCCCATGAACGGATTGATCCTCTCCGAAAAGATGTATTTGTTCACGCGGAGCGGGTGGCTCTGCTTCAGGATCTCTGCGGACAGCTCCGTTGAAAACATCTTCACCCAAGGGCTCAGGAAGGTGTTGTAGAGCGTGTCGTTCAGCTCCGAAACCGCTGCCACGCGGTGGAAGTCCGCATCCTCCGCCGTCATCTCCTCCCGGCCCTCGTTCAGCGCCAGGAGATCCTTCATGTCCCGCTCCTCGAAGCGGACATCGTAATCGGAGAGGCCTTCCTTCTTCCCCTTGTCCACGATGACCATCTCGTAAAGACCGGGCGCCAGGGCTTCCACCATGTCGATGCTCCGGATAATCTCCATGTGCTCTTTTCTTGCGGTCTTGCTCCCCACAAAGATGCCCAGGTGGCCCACGCCCGGGTGAATCATGTAGATGATCACCTTGCCGAGCTGCCGGATCCTCTCCACCGATCCGTAGGTCTTGATGATCCAGTCCAGGGCCTGCTGGGGCGGTGTAATGTTGTCGCCCTCGGAGGCGAAGAGGAGCATCGGCCGCTGGATGTCTTTCAGGTCGAGGATTTTTTTCCGGTCCAGGGAGAGCCGCCCCTGCTCCAGCTTGTCGCCCACGAACAGGTTCTCGACGATGGCATGCATCTCCGCCTTGGTCATTTCGGTGTACCCGTCCCACCATTTTTCGAAGGTGAGGTATCGCTCCGCCTCGGTGTCCACATTGGCATAGAGTTGATACTGCTTTGTCCACAGGGTATTTCCGGGATTGAGGCTTTCGAAGTTATCCTCGAGCCAGGCGCCGTCGAATCTGCCGTTGCCCAGGTCCGAAAGCAGGGAGGCCAGCCAGATCCCGCCCAGCAGACCGCCCGCGTACCGCATGGGGTTCCTCCCCTGAACCCCCGCCCAGTAGGAAAGGGGCGCCCCATTGAGGACCAGGGGGCCGGCCAGGTCCGGCCGATCCGCAGCCATCAGCGCCACCGCCCAGCCGGCCTGGCAGTTGCCGATGAGGGCCGGTTTTTCAGACGTTGGATGACGTCGGGCCACCTCCTCCACGAAGCGGACCTCCGCCTGTTCAACATCCGCCAGCGTCTGCCCCGGCTCGGGCTCCGGGTGGAAGAGGACGAAATATACGGGATAACCCTGGGCCAGGGCATCGCCGATCTCGGAATCGCGTTTGGATCCGCCGATGCCCGGCCCGTTTCCGGCCCTGGGGTCGACGACGATGATGGGCCGGTTTTCCGGGTCGACGGCGTCGGTTTTCCTCGGCCGAATCTTCGCCAGGTCATAGTTCACCGGCCTGTCGAAGGTCCGACCCTCCAGAATCACCTCGTAGTCGAACACCAGAACCGGCGGCTCCCCTTTCCGGATCGTTTCGAAGTAGTTGTTTCCCCGCTTCCGGAGGACATCCATGAACAGAATCCAACGCTGGCCGGCATCCAGCCCATACTCGATCGCATCTTTCATCGGGTCGAATGCCGTGATCGGGTTTTGAAAATTCTTTTCCTCATTCATAATTTACTCCATTCGGTGACTCACCAGGGCGACGACGGCGCATGAAATGAACCCTACCCGGGGTGGGTCGGATCGTGATGTGAGAACGCTCATGTTCTGTCTCCCTATCTGGATCTGGAGAGGACGCCGATATGCTTTCGCGCCGTATAGCAGAACAGCGCGATGGCCTCGGCGGCATGAGGCTCCGCGGTGCGCTGGTACAGAAGCGTCTTCATGCCGGAGGCTGTGTACGATCGGCAGTCATTGGGCCATCTCCGGTATCCTGGACCCGATATACGGCAGATTTGATGGAGGAGGAGCCGCTGTTGATGCAGAGAATCGTATGTTTCACGGAATGCGCCCTAAGGTTCTCCGCCGGCGCCCGCTGGATCGATCCAGACACGGGCCGGCATGAAATTAATTCTCCATGATGTGATAGCCGGCATCAATCACTCCGTTATGTCAATGGTCTGTTTTTTTCACCAGGAGGATGGACGCGGGCAGGCTGCGGATGATGGCATCATTGGTTCGGCCGAACAGAAAATGCTCCAGACGCCCTTCCGGATGGGCCGCCATGATGATCAGGTCGATTTGCTCCTGTTCCACAACGTCTCTGATCTCTTCAGCCGGTATGCCGTCTTTGACCCAGTCCGTGACCTGAAGTCCTCTATCTCTTTCAGCCTTAACCATTCGCTCCAGATCCTTCTTGGCATCGGCAACCATTTTTTCATACTCATCGTAGAAATTGGGTGTCGGCAACTGCCAGCCATCCAGATTGAAGGGATCATGAATGACGTGCATCACAAATAGCTTTGCATCGTAGCTGCGGGACAGGGAGATGCCTGTTTCCACCGCCCGGAGGCAGTCTTTGGTCGAACGGCTGACAACGAGAATGTTTTTGAGCGTTTTCATGGCTTTTCTCCTTTTATAAAAATATAGTTTATGTTTTCAAAACTTGGAGAAGGCGCTCGAACTCCCGGGTCTTGTTGAAGAAGAAATCTGCGCCTGCATCCATGCTCTGGCGTCGGTATTGCGGGTAATCGTAATTGGTGATGACGATGACCGTAATGCCGGGGAACTTCTCCTTGACTTCAGTCAGCACCGTCAGACCGCTCCTCCCGGGCAGTTGGATGTCCAGAATCACCGTGTCGGGCCTGAGCCTGAAAATATCATCGACAGCCGCCTCTGCATTATCGGCTTGGCCGATCACCCGGACGTTTTCCATATCGGACAGCAGTTCGGCCAGTCGTTTCCGTATCCGGGTTGAATCATCGACAATATAGACGGTTTTCATGGGCGGCATTCCTTTCCTTTCCAATCAAAATTTAGGAAGAGGAATGGATTTCCGGAATCAGAGGAGATCTCATCCTGATGTCGGCGGCGTGCCTTTTTCTCTGTCGGTCATTGTCTGACAAACAGAAAGTCGCAGGCCCGGATGGCTGATGGCAAGGGGGATTGAAGAAAATGACATGCCTATGGATGGGTTCACGGCAACCGAAGCGGCGAAAAAAAAAGTTCCCAGCTCATTCAGGCGTTCTTACCGCTTTTACGAGGCACCACGAGCACCGGGCACGGCGCGCGGCGCATGATCTCATCGCCCGTATCGCCGAAAAGGATGTGGTAGAGGCGCCCATGCCGGTGGGCTCCGATGACGATCAGGTCTGCGCCGATTTCCACGGCCTTCTCCAGGATGTTTTCGGCCGCCGGACCATCCAGAAGGACGAATTTCGCGGCTGTTTCGGCCTTGGACAGCTGCTTGCGAATTTTCGCCAGCGCGGCATTGGTATCGATGCTCCCGGTGTCTAAGGTCGCTGTTCCAGATGCATCTTCCCTCTCCGGCGAATGGAAATAAGGCGCTGAATCGTCGGCGTAAACCAACCACAACTTGCCGCCGTGAATTTTATTCAGCCCGATGGCGGTCGCAACGACATCCGGGTTCGCCTCCAAGAAATCAATGGCCACCAGAATGGTCTCAAATTCTGCAGTCTTCATCCTGTCACCTCGTTTCCCTCCAGCATCCTGTGGGTGCTGTCTGTTTATCTTTAGATAAGAAACAAGAACTTCGATTACAACCAACTCAAATCAATATATATTCCAAAAAAGCTTAAAAAAATCGGAACGTTCGTTTCAGAAACCAGATACCGGGGAAAACGGCAAGACCGTCCCGGCGGTGTGCCATGGGGGGATAGCGACCGTCAGAAGCGCTTCCGCAGCGTTGGGCACCGTAAAGTCGATGGACATCATGATGCTCAGGACGAATATGATCAGAATCGAGAAGATAAACATCTTTTTCGCCCAGAGCCGATCATCGGATGCCTTCAAGCCCGACAGGGCCATGACCAGCCATACCGATCCCAGTGCGGCCGCTGCCGCAAGGTACCTGTATCCCGCGTAACCTCCGAAGGTCAGCATCATCGTGGCGGCCAGAAAGGCCAGGATATGAACAATGATATGCTTTTTTACGACGGTCACCCCCACCCTTATCGGCAGTACCGGAATTTCCGCCGCAGCGTAGTCGTCGAGCCGAAAAATAGCGATGGCATAGGCATGGGATATCTGCCACAAGCTGAAAATCGACAACAGTATGAATGCGCCCATGTCGAAGCGGCCGCAGGCGGCACAATATCCCGCAAGGGGAGGGGCAGCACCCGCCAGGCTGCCGATCATTACGGCGTATATGGAATGGCGCTTCAAGACCAAGCTGTAACCGCCCGCATAGATCGCAAAACCAGCCAGCACAATAGCAACGGTCAGCATATTTGTTGCCGCGCACAGCACCAACGTACCTGCTATGCCCAGGATAGACGCATAAAAGACGGCGGCTTTTGCCGGCATCAGCCCCTTGGCGAGGACACGGTCACGTGTCCGTATCATTTTGTGGTCTATGTTTCTATCGGCGCAGTTGTTGATAACGCAGCCGGAGGCGACAACAAGGGATATGCCGATGAGAGTGAACAGCGGCGCGGCGATATGGCTGCGCCCTTTCGCGGCGACGAAAAAGCCGCCGGCCGAGGTGATCAGGTTGCCGAAGACGATCCCCGGCTTGGCAACGAGGATATAATTTCTGATCGCGTGAGCCATGGCTACATCATGCGGTAATCCAGGTTGGATATGACCCAGAGCGTCCCCCCGACGAAGAGGACCAGGATCAGCACGGTGAATACCAGGGCCAGTACATTCCATCGCATCGCCGATGAGGCATCGAGGTGCAGGAAGTAGTGCAGGTGAACCAGGATCTGCAGGACGGCGGCGCCAAAGATGCCGAACAGCAGGGCCGAACGGGGCAATGCGCCGCTCATCACCAGCCCAAATGCCGCAGTGGTCAGAAGCACCGAAAGGATGAAACCGGCGCCGTAGGATCTGAAACTTCCCCGGCTGGCGCCGGTGCTGCTGATATCTGTTTCGCTCATCTAAGGACCCCCATCAGGTAGACGACGGTAAATACGGCCACCCACACGATATCCAGAAAGTGCCAGAACATGCCCAACCGCATCAGCCGGGACTGGACGGGTGTGGTCAGGCCCTTGATGACGACCTGTCCCGCCATGACAGCGATCCAGATCAAGCCGAAGGCGACATGAATGCCGTGGGTGCCCACCAGGGTGAAAAAGGCCGAGAGAAAGGCACTGCGCGAAGGCCCGCTGCCGCCCACGATCATGGTGACAAACTCGTTGACCTCCATGACGATAAATCCGAGACCGAGCAGGAACGTGACGGCAAGCCACGTGAAAACCCGTCCCTGCCTGCCATCGTGCATGGCCAGCATAGCCAGGCCGCAGGTTCCACTGCTGAACAGCAATAGCATGGTTTCACCAAAGGCATAGGGCAGGTGAAACAGGTCCCTGCCCGTTGGACCGCCGGCATAGTTGTGGCCCAGGACCGCATAGGTCGCGAAGATGGCCGCAAACAGCGCCAGGTCGGACATGAGGTACAACCAGAAGCCCAGCGCCTGATTCGCGACGGCATTCGATGCTTCAAATTCTTCGATGGAAGCCTCGCTGATGCAGGAAGCGTCGGTTGCGATCATTCACACCTCCGGTAAAAATCCGGGCATGGCCGTTCGGCCTGCCGGACGGTTTGATGCGGCGGCGCTCAGCTGCCGACAGCGTTGATTTTCGATCCGTTCGACGTCTGCGGCGGGGACGATGAAATGGGGATCGTCATCGAACGAGCGTGCGATGATCATCAAAAGCATTCCTACCGCACTGAGGACGGCCAGCCACCAGATATACCAGACCATGGCGAACCCCAGCACGAAGGCCAGCGCGCCGTTGATGAAGCCGTCGGCGGTGTTTTTCGGCAGGTGAACGTCATGGTATCGTTTAGGCTTGCGGGGTACAATGCCATATTCCTTCATGTCCATGAATGCGTCGATGTCATGCACGACAGGCGTGATCGCGAAATTATAGAGGGCCGGCGGAGAAGCGGTTGCCCACTCCAGGGTGCGGCCGTTCCAGG
>CAJXSB010000246.1 GCA_913060435.1 uncultured Desulfococcus sp. | reverse complement strand
CTATTCCTCCCCTGCATCCAAGCGGCACTAAAGCTCGCGGCTCACGGGGCGGAAACCGGACCCGGAGAACACCTCATATCCATCGTATGAATGAATCTGAATGAATCTCGAAAGTTGAGTTATAAGATTTCCTGTTGCATCGTGAAGCAATTCACAGTATGAATACAGCCGGTTCGAGCGAAAACAGAGGGAGTACACGGAGGGATGAAGCCTGGCATCTGCGGCAGCGAACGGAATGTCGTCATTGATATCGAACGGACCGCGGCGGTGATCGCCCGGAACCAGCGCGAAACGGGTGAAATTCCCTGGGGGGCCGGAGAAAAAACCGACCCCTGGGATCATGTGGAGGCGGCGATGGGCCTCAGCATCGGCGGACGCTTTGATGCGGCCCAGCGGGCCTTTGAGTGGTCGGCAGGGAGCCAACAGAGTGACGGCAGCTGGTACTCCGCCTACCGGAACGGCACACCGGTCGACCGGACCCGGGAGACGCACATGGCCGCCTACATCGCCGTCGGCGTCTATCACTATTATCTCTCGACCGAAGAACTCGGTTTTTTGCGGAACCTCTGGCCGACGGTGGCGGCCGCCGTCAACTTCGCCATCAGTCTCCAGTCGCCCTCGGGCGAGGTCTTCTGGGCCGTGAGCCCCGAGGGGGAAGTCGACCCCATGGCCCTGCTCACCGGATGCAGCTCCATCTATATGAGCCTCAAATGCGCCCTGGCCATCGCCCAATGCCTCGGCCGCTCCGTGCCGGCATGGGAGCGGGCCATGACAGGTCTCGAAACGGCCCTTCAGACCCGGCCCCACCGCTTCAACATGACCAAATCCCGCTATGCCATGGACTGGTTCTATCCGGTGCTGGCCGGCGCTTTTACCGGCGGCGCAGCCCAAGAGCGGATCGAAGCCCACTGGCGGAAATTTGTGATCCGGGAGCAGGGCGTCCGGTGCGTCTCCGACCAGCCGTGGGTCACCGTTGCAGAGACCTCGGAGCTCTGCATGACCCTGGCCGCCATGGGCAACCCGCTCCTGGCGGAAATCGTCTTCGGGTGGATCGCCGACAAGGCCGACGCCGACGGCGCCTACTGGTGCGGCTTTACCTGTCCCGACATGACCGTCTGGCCGGAGGCGCGCAACACCTGGACCAACGCGGCGGTCCTGATGGCGGCCGATGCGATCTATCAGCTGACACCCGCCTCCCGGCTCTTTTCACACCGGTTCTGGAGCGGGCGTTAGCGTGAGAAAGGACCATCGCCCCTATGCGCTGAAGCGACTGGACCTCCGGTTTCAAAAATTCTATACGCGCCATTTTCTCTCCCCCCAGTTCGACCACCTCGGCCGGGGCGCCCATTTCCTGAAGCCCTGGCACGTGGAGGTATTCGGACCGCGGATCGAAATCGAGCGGTATGCCACGGTCATCGCCGCCCCGGACAAAAAGGTCCGTTTTTCGGTCTGGCCGGACCGCCCCGGCCAGGGAGGCATCCGCATCGGGAGCTATGCCCTGATCTGCCCCGGGGTCCGCATGGGCTCCTCCCGAAGCATCACCATCGGCGACAACTGCATGTTCGCCAGCGGCGCCTATATCACCGACGCCGACTGGCACGGCATCTACAACCGGGCATCCCAAGGCATCAGCGCGCCGGTCATCATCCAGGACAACGCCTGGATCGGCGATCAGGCGATCGTCTGCAAAGGGGTTACGGTGGGGCGGAACAGTATTGTGGGAGCCGGGGCAGTGGTCACCCGGAACGTGCCGCCCGACACCATCGTCGCCGGCAACCCGGCAAAGGTGGTCCGGCACCTCGATCCCGGCGAGGCCATCGTCACCCGCAGCGAGTGGCTCTCGGACCCGGCCAAGATATCCCGGGACTTCGACCGGATCGACCGCGGCATGCTGCGGGGGAACACCCTTCTGCACTGGCTCCGACATCTGGTATTTCCAGCCAAAGGCGACTAACGGGAGGTGATTCAGAGGTAGGTTATGATCGAGATTCTTCGGAAAATGTTCCGACACTATTTCTCAGATCCCCAGGTAATCATGCTGGGGTTCCTGCTCATCTTCGGCTTCGTGCTGGTTTTCGCCTTCGGAAAGATGCTGATGCCGGTCTTCATCAGCATCATCATCGCCTACCTTCTCGAGGGCATGGTGGCCGGGCTGGAACGGTTCGGCGCCCCCCGGATCATCGCCGTCGTCATTGTCTTCACCATCTTCATGGCCTGCCTTCTCTTCCTGATCCTGTGGCTCCTGCCGCTGCTGTCCCGGCAGATCGGGCAGCTCCTTCATGACCTCCCGTCGATGGTCGCGAGCACCCAGAAGGTCCTGATGCAGCTGCCCGAAAAATACCCGGAGCTCATCTCGAAATCCCAGATCCAGCAGATCAACGACTACCTGACCACCGAGCTGACGCGTCTGGGCCAGTATCTCCTCTCGGCCTCCCTCGCATCGGTCCGGGGCCTCATCACCTTTCTGGTCTATCTCATCCTGGTGCCCCTGATGGTCTTTTTCTTCCTCAAGGACAAAACAACCATCATCGCCTGGGTCCGGAGCTTCCTTCCCGAAGAGCGGAAGCTGGCCGACGAGGTATGGGATGAGGTCAACCAGCAGATCGGCAACTATGTCCGGGGAAAAATGTGGGAGATTCTCATTGTGTGGGTGGTCACCTACGCCACCTTCATTCTGCTCAAGGTGCCGTTCACCATGCTGCTCTCGCTTTTCGTGGGGCTTTCGGTCCTGGTGCCGTACATCGGCGCCACGATCATGTTCTTTCCCGTGGGCCTCATCGCCTTTTTCGAATGGGGCTGGGGGGCGGAATTCGCCTATACCATGATCGCCCTGGGCATTATCCAGGCCCTGGACGGCAACCTCCTGGTCCCGCTTCTGCTCTCCGGGGTGGTCAATATCCACCCCATCGCCATCATCGTGGCCGTCCTCCTTTTCGGGGGACTCTGGGGGCTCTGGGGGCTCTTCTTCGCCATCCCCCTGGCCACCCTGTTCCATGCCGTCTCCAAGGTCTGGCTGGAGTCCTCCATCCGGGAGAAACAGCCCAACGACGCCTCCCAGGCCATCTAAGGGCCGCGACCCTAAACCAAATCCGGCAGGCCGCGGACCCGGAGCAGGGCGCAGATGGTCTTGGCATCCTGGATGTCGCCGGCGTCGATCATCTCCAGCGCCGCCCCAAAGGAGATCTCGTGGACGTCCAGCACCTCATCCGCATCCAGGTGCTGCGCGGCCGGCGTAAGCTCCGTGGCCAGAAAGAGATGAATCCGCTCGTCGGAATATCCGGGAACGGGGGTGATCTCGCCCAGCCGCCGCCAGGACGCGGCCGCATAGCCGGTTTCTTCGGCCAGCTCCCGGGCCGCACACACCGCGGGATCTTCGCCGGGATCGAGGGTCCCCGCCGGGATCTCCCAGATATACCCCCCGACCGCGTGGCGGTACTGGCGAATCAGAACCACCCTCCCCGCCGCCGTCATGGGGACGATCGCCGACGCCCCCGGGTGCTGGATGGTGTCGATGTCTACGGTTACGCCGTTGTCCAGGGTGACATTTTCCCGAACCATTGTGAACACCCGCCCCTGATAGACCTTTTCCTGCCGGTTGACAATCGTCGTCATGCCCCCCCCGATCGGATGCGCCCGCGCAATGAAAAAGGGCCCACCCCCCGGTTGACGGCGGATGGGCCCTCAGCAGACGCTGTTGCGTGAATGCTGGTTAAGCGCCGGCCTCTTCCTTGACGCCGACGGTGACCTTGTAGAGAATCGTGAGCACGAGGAATCCCGTGGCCCACACCCCGAGGGCGATGATCAGCTCGGGGATCGTGGGAATGTATTCATTCACCTCGTGCAGGGGGTTGGGGACGAATCCGCCGGAGATCATGCCGAGCCCCTTGTCGATCCATGTTCCCAGGAAAACCATGCCGCAGGAGATGGCAAGGAGGTTTTCATTGGCCCGGAACTTGGGCGGAATCAGCAGGATGATAGCCAGGACCATGAGGGCCATGGCGGTCCACATCCACGGCACCAGCGCCCCGTGCCCGTGAAGGCCGAAGAAGAGGTACTTGAGGTGGTCCATATGCTCGGGGATCTTGCTGTAGAGCGCGACGAAGACCTCGCAGAGAAAGAAGAAAACGTTGAGGATAAGGGCATAGGTGACGATCTTGGCCAGGCTCTGGATCTGCTCCCGCCCGGGATCGAAATTCGTGAACCGGCGGACGAACAGGCAAAGCAGAATCAGCAGTGCCGGCCCGGCGGCAAAGGCCGAAGAGAGGAATCGGGGCGCCAGGATGGCGGTCAGCCAGAACCCGCGGCCCGGCAGGCCGCAGTAGAGGTAGGCTGTAACCGTGTGGATGCTGATGGCCCAGGGGATCGATATGTAGACCAGGACCTTGACCCACGGCGCATATTTGGTGCCGTTCCGCTCGGCTTCCAGGACGTTCCATCCAACGACGGCGTTCAGAAAGAGATAACCGTTCAGAACGATCATATCCCAGAACAGAATGGAATTGGGGGTCGGATAGAAAATAACGTTGAGCATCCGCATCGGCTGTCCCAGATCGACGGCGATGAAGAGCAGGCACATGACCAGGGCGGCAATGGCCAGAAATTCACCAAGGATGGTGATCCGTCCGAACGCCTTGTAGTCATGAAGATAATAGGGCAACACCACCATCACGCCTCCGGCGGCGACGCCGACGAGGAATGTAAACTGAGCGATATAGAACCCCCAGGACACGTCGCGGCTCATGCCGGTAATTCCCAGGCCGAAATCGAGCTGCCACAGCCAGAATGCACCGCCGAGACCGGCAATACCGGCCAGGGCCGCCAGTAATCCGTAGTATCTTTTGCTTCCTTTGATTGCTAATTCAAGCATAACCACCTCATTCTAGTAAGGTTAGGCGTCGCCGCTGCCGGCGACCGGAAACGCACCCGGCCCAGAAGGGTCGGGGCCGGTCCGGTGCCCGCGGACCAGGCCGCCTGATCTATACGATGTAGTATACGGAGGGCTCCGTTCCCAATGTCTGTTTCCGCCGAATCGTGTAGTTCTCTCTCAGAAGCTTCCGGACCTCCGATTCGGGATCGTCCAGGTCGCCGAAGGCGATGGCGCCATTGGAGGCTTCGACGCAGGCAGGCATTTTTCCCTCGGCCAGAAGCTCTGCACAGAAATTGCATTTTTCCACCACACCCTTGCAGCGGGTGGGGAACTTCTTGTTGGTCTCGGGGATGAAGGGGCGCGGGTCGCGGAAATTGAAGCTCCGGGCGCCGAAGGGGCATGCGGCCATACAGAACCGGCAGCCGATGCAGCGGTGAAAGTCCATCAGGACCAGGCCGTCTTCCCGCTGAAAGGTGGCCTTGGTCGGGCAGGCCCGCACGCACGGCGGGTTCTCGCAGTGGTTGCACAGGACAAGGAACGGCCGGTGCTCGGCGCCTTCGTTGAGGTATTTGTTGGACTTGCCCGGGAAGGCGTGGTGGTATTCCGTCTCCCAGATCCATTTGATCTCGTGCCGCTTGATCTCGTGGTGGGGGACATTATGGACCTTGTGGCAGGCCTCGATCAGGGGCTCCAGATCCGCTGCGGTCTCCAGCTTGCGGGTGTCGATGACCATTCCCCAGTGAACCGCCGTCAGTGCGTTTTCTCCCCGGACCATTTTCGGCGCTTTCGCTTCACCGCTCTCGCCGCCCGATGCCGCAAAAGCGTCGAGCACCGGTTGGGTCCCGATGCCCATGCCAACGGCGGATACTCCGGCGACCTTCAAGAATTCTCTTCTGCTGCTTTCCATCACTTTTTCTCCTTCGGATTGTCAATATGGCAATCATAGCAATACGGGTCCACCGAAGCGTAATTGTGACATCTGTCGCAAAATTCGGCCTTGTTCGAATGGCAGTCCAGGCAGGTGTTGGAGAGGCTCATCGTGAACCGCTTTCCCGCCTCGTTCACATAGATCCGCTTGCCTTCCCGGGCCACCGTATCCCGCCAGACATCCAGGAGCTGCATGTGCTCCGCCTTCATGTATTCCGTCGGCCTCACACAGAACTTGGCTTCTTTTGCCTGTTTGGTCAGTTCCACCTTGGGGGCCGGTGCGGCTTTCCCGAGGTTGTACCAGAAAGGGAACGACACCAGGGCGATAAAGATCACCAGGCCGGCAATCACCTGATCTTTATTGTAGATCTTCTTGGACATGCTATTCCTCCTCCATTCCAGGCAGCGGCTCGCCGCGCAGGTCGGTTTCTCGTTCCTTCTCGCCCGGCATCACCAGGGCGTTGGCCACCAGCTCCGTTACACCGGTGACATCGACCTCCGGGACCCAGTACTCCATCAGAGCGGGAAAGACGGCCCGATCGATGGCGCAGACGCAGGCCAGCATGTTCACGCCGAACTTTTCATGGACGTGCTTGACGGCGTTGGCCCTGGGGAGGCCGCCGCACATCCGGAGCTCCATGTCCTCGCCGGCGTTGAGCCCGGCGCCGCTGCCGCAGCAGAAGGTGTTCTCGCGGATCGTGTTGGCCGGCATGTCATAGAAGTGATTGGCCACGTTCCGGATGACATAGCGCGGCTCTTCCAGCAGGCCCATGCCCCGTGCGGGGTTGCAGGAGTCGTGGAAGGTGATTTTGAAATTGTCGTTGCGGCGGGGGTCCAGCTCCAGCTTGCCGTGCTTGATCAAGTCGGCGGTAAACTCGGTGATGTGGACCATTTTGGTGGAGGCCGCATTCTCGAACACCGTTCCGGTAATGGGGGAGACCGGTTCCTCGAGGAAGTCGGCCGGACCGTTCATGGTATCCATGTATTGGTGGATGACCCGCCACATGTGGCCGCATTCGCCGCCCAGAATCCATTTGACGCCCAGTCGCTTGGCTTCGGCGTACATCTTGGCATTCAGGCGCTTCATGGTTTCGTGGGAGGTGAAGAAGCCAAAGTTGCCGCCCTCCGAGGCGTAGGTGCTCCAGGTGACGTCCAGTCCGTACTTTTCCTTGAGGTATTTGAAAAGGATCAGATACCCCATGCAGGTGTAAGTGCCCGGGTCGGCGAAGACGTCCCCCGACGGCGTGATAAAGAGGATGTCGGCGCCTTTTTTGTTG
>CAJXSB010000245.1 GCA_913060435.1 uncultured Desulfococcus sp. | reverse complement strand
AAATTTTTGCGGGCCACCATCCCAGCCAATATCGATATTCAAACCGCTTTGTCGATCGAAAATGATGTCATCTGCGCTGATTCAACCCAGGTCCACCAGATTATGATCAATTTGTGCGCCAATGCCAGCCATGCCATGGAAGCTGACGGCGGACAACTGTCGGTCCGAGGGGAAAATGTGACCGTAAAGGAAATATTGCCCGGTGTGGCGAAGCCCATTGAACCTGGAAGCTATGTCCGTTTGATGGTCTGCGATACGGGGATGGGCATCGACGAAGAGATCAGGGAAAAGATTTTTGATCCATATTTTACGACCAAAGCGATGGGCAAGGGAACGGGGATGGGATTGAGTATGGTGCAGGGAATTATGGAAAACTGCGGCGGCGGAATTGTCCTGGATTCCACACCCGGAAAAGGGACCTGTTTCACCCTTTATTTCCCGTCGACTGACATGCCTGTGGATACGGTGATCCGGTCAGAGATAGCGCTTGCCACCGGAACCGAACGCATTCTTTTTGTAGACGATGAAACGCTGATTGTCGATCTGTCGGAAAAAATGTTGACGCGCTTGGGGTACCAGGTGACCACTTGCACGGATGTTTTTGAGGCGCTTTTTCTCGTTGAATGCGATCCGTCGGCCGTTGACCTGGTGATCACCGATATGGCCATGCCGGGGATGACCGGGGGCCAGTTCATTGAGCGTATCCGACAGATGGCGCCCATGCTTCCGGTTATCCTTTGCAGTGGACACCTTGAACGCATTTCTGCAGAAGAGATCGAGACCCTGTCCATTGATGCCGTGCTGGCCAAACCGGTGAGTTTCAAGGAACTGGCCACTGCCGTTCGGCAAACGTTGGATTCTCAGCGCTGACTCAACCGGTACGGTTTATTGATTAACGCATTGACGGCAGACCCGGTGCGTTTGAAATTTGGCCTTTAGCGTCTCAAGTTAACCGATAGAGAGGACCCGATTGGATGAATGTCTATTTTCACCCCGATTTTTTCACGGTTTATACGAATGATCCGGCCGCTGAAGCAGGACGGATGGAGGTGATAATGGATCGTATCGCCCCTCATGTTGACATCGTCACCCCTGATCCGATCGCTGACGTCGATCTTATGGCCGTTCATCCCAAAAAGTACATCGAGTCTATCCGGCGTCGCGGATTATATGACATTGCCGCACTGGCTGCCGGTGCCGCCACCCAGGCTGCAGCAGCCGCAATGCAATCACCCAGTTTCGCCCTGGTTCGTCCGCCGGGCCACCATGCGTCGGCAGATAGCTGCTGGGGGTTTTGTTTTTTCAATAACATGGCGATTTCCCTGATGCACCTTTACACCACTCACCGGATCAAATCGGCATTCATTCTCGATTTCGATATGCACTTCGGGGACGGTACCGTCAATATTCTGGGACACCTGCCATGGGTGGAAATTCTCAATCCCGAAGCACGTGACCGGCGTGCCTACCTGTCGCAGGTGGATCAAGCCCTGCTTTTGACCACCGCAGATGTGATTGCCGTATCCGCAGGATTCGACAACCATATCCAAGATTGGGGCGGGCTGCTCTTGACGGACGATTACCGGACCATGGGGGGCTGGGTTTTGAAGGCGGCGGCAAGAAACCATGGCGGCTGTTACGGAATTTTCGAGGGTGGATACAATCATAATGTTCTGGGGAGCAATGTGCTTGCCTTTCTCCAGGGCCTCATGGGGCAGGAATAACTTCCAAATCTCGTTATCAGCGAAGCGGTTGTCGTTATCGTAATCGGAAAACGAAAAAATCGGTTGCGAATACGACAACGAAGATCAGGTGCGAGATCTCGTTTTGTCGATACGATCACCCAATCAAGCGCTACCAAAAAAAACTGGGTTCGTGAAATGTTAATACGGTCAGGTCGCGTTCTCTAACGCAGCTTCGATGCGTTGGATTTCCTGTTCCAGGGCGTCGGTATCCAGGGGTTTGTTAAAAAAGGCACACGCATCCAGGTCAAATGCCTGGCGGGCCAGATCCTGATCCCCGTGCCCGGTGATGACGATGACGTTTGTGTCCGGCGCCATGGATTTGATCTGGCGCAGGACGGCAAAGCCATCCTTGCCCGGCATTTTGATGTCGGTCAGCACGATGGACGGATGCTCCCGCTCGAAGCACTGCAGGGCATCCTCGCCGTCTTTGGCGGATAAGATCTGATACCCCATATCCGTGAGCACGATGCTCAGGATATCCCGAATATCCTCTTCATCATCCACCAGCAGTATCTTGTTTTTTTCCATGGCCCGCTTCTTGTGTCAGTTGATGGATGGGGAATTCCATATGAAAGCACGCACCGCCGTAGGCAGAGCGGCAAAAACCGATGTCGCCCTGAAAATCCTTGACGATCCCGTAGCTGATCGACAGTCCGAGTCCAGTCCCCTTGCCCACGGATTTGGTCGTGAAAAAGGGTTCGAAGATCTTGTCCTGGATTCCCGAAGGGATGCCGGTCCCGGTATCCTCCACCTCGACGATCACCTTCTTGCCCTTCAGGAATGACCGCAGGAAAATCTTCTTGCCGGGCGGCTCGTCCGCCGCTGCCTCCCAGCGTGCCTCGATGCCGTCCCGGGCGTTGACCAGGAGGTTGATGAACACCTGCTCCAGCCGTCCGGCATCGGCCATGATCACCGGGATATTCTTCTGGATCTCCCAGACCACCTCGATACGCCGCAGCTTCAGCTGCTGGCTGAAAATGTCAAAGGCCTTTTCCAGGACCTCGTTGACCTGCACCTTCTCGAGCCGCATGTCCGACTTCCGGGCAAAATCCCGCATGTGATTGATGATGCGGTTGGCCCGGTCGATGTTGTTGCTGATCTTCTCGGACATGTTGTGAAGAATGGCCGGCGGGATCGCCTCGTCCTGGCTGACCTTTTTCATGAAAAAGTTGCTGGCCATCTTGATGACGGTCAGGGGCTGGTTCAGTTCATGGGCCACGCCGGTCGCCATCTCCCCGAGGGTGGCGAGCTTGCTGGCCTGGGTCAGCTGCTGCTCGGCCTCGAGCCGCTTGGTGATGTTGCTGACGGTCACCAGAAGTACATGCTGGCCCAGGAACTCCGTCGGGGATATGCGGATGTTGACGAAAATGATGGTGCCATTGTTGCCGATGTGTTTGACCTGATTGATCTCGTTGGTCTTATTGAGGTTGAATTCGTAGTGGGGCTTGTCTTCATCATCGAAAAAATCGAGAAAGGACCGGCTGATCATCTCCGACTGGGCGTATCCATATACCGCCTCGACACTTCGGTTGCAGTCGAGGATCCGGTGGGAATCGGGATCGAGAACAAAGACGGGGTTGGGGATATTGTTGAAGATGGCATAATATTTCTTTTCCGACCGGGCCAGCTCCTCCTCAAGCTCTTTGCGATGGGTCACATCCAGGCACATCTCGATGGCCCCGGTGATCTCTCCCTTGGCGTTTCTCAGCGGCGCCGTCTTGACGATCCAGAATTTTTTCGAGCCGTCCTTGTTGGTCCGCTCCTCCTCGCTGGAATGAGACTTGCCGTCCTTGAACGTTCGCGACACCGGGCATATGACGCACTTCTCGTGCCGCCCCTTGTAGACAGTGTAGCAGTATTTTCCCTGGGAGATGTCGAAGGTCTCGGCAAATTCCCGGTTATACTGGATAATCTCGAAATTCCGGTTCTGGATGGAGATGGTGCATGGGACGCTCTCAAACAGGATACGGTACTCCCTTCGCTGGCGTAACAGCTTGAAAATCAGTATGAAAACAAGCGTTCCGATCCCCAGAAAAACCAGAACAATGAAAAGTTTCAGCTCCAAGGCCTGCCTCCCGGCGATTTTATGGCTTCCCTCCGGACGCCACCCTCGGAAGCCGTATACGGAAACGGCTCCCCTCCCCCGGCGCCGAATCGACGGTGATCTCCCCGCCGTGCTGATCGACCATTTTGTGGGCGATGAAGAGGCCAAGGCCCGTTCCCTTGCTCCCCTTGTTCGAAAAAAAGAGGGTAAACATCTTCTCCCGGGTTTCCCGTTCCATCCCGACGCCGTCATCCTGGATCTCGAAGAGCACCGTATCGGCCTCCCCCTTGACGGTGAAGACGACCTGGTGGTCGGCTTTGCTGGAATCTTCACTGCAGGCCTCTACGGCATTTTCGAGGATGTTGACCAGCGCCGCCGCCGCCACATCCGGGTCGACCGCCATCTTCCCGGGGGAGGGGTCGAACATCCGCACGAACTCGACCCCGGCGCCGGCGGCCTTGGGGTCGACCACCCTGGCGACGCCTTCGGCAAAGGCCAGCACCTCCACCTCCTGGGGCTGCAGTTCCCGCGTTTTCGCGTAATAGAGGATGTCGAGGACCTGCTTGCGGAGGCGCCTGCCCATCTGGCGGATGATGTCCATGCCCTCCTCCATCAGGGCGGTGTCCTCCTTCCGGAGCCCGGAGCGGAGCATGTAGATGCCGCCGTCCATTCCCGTAAGCAGGCCCTTGACGCCGTGGGAGACGGAGCTGATCAGGAGGCCGAGGTTGGTGAGCTGGTCCTGGAGCTGCCGGATCTGGGTGATGTCTACGGACATCTCCATGACATGGGTGATGCGGCCTCCGGCATCCCGGATAGGAGACGTCGTGATCAGAACATTGTACTGCCGCCCGTCCTGGTCTGTCACGACGGTCTCGGACCGGTGCGTCATGCCGTCCTCGAAGGTTTTCAGCACCGGGCAGTCGTCACAGGGGGTTTTTCGGTGTTTATATGCGACGTGGCAGCTCACACCGCTGCGGTCGCCGAAATGGGACTTGAAAAGGCGGTTGCTCTCGGTGATCCGCAGATCCCGGTCCTGAACGGTGATGTAGCATGGGGCTGCCTCGAATAGCTGGTGGAACTTGTGCCGGGTGGCGCGGAGCTCCTCTTGGACCAGACGGTGAAGATTCTCGGTATGGTCGCGGATCTGCCGCCGCATGGTGATCTTCTCCCAGGCGCGGTCGATGGCCACATCGAGGAGGTCGTGGTTGATGGGCTTGGTGATGAAATCGGTGGCCTCGTACTTCAAGCTTTTGATGGCCAGATCGAGATCCCCATGCCCCGTAATCATGATCACCTCTGCGTCGGGTTCCAGCTGTTTGATCTCCCGCAAAAGCTCGATGCCGTCGATGCCGGGCATCTTGATGTCCGTGATCACCAGCGGCGGCCGTTCGTCACGGAAAAGCGTAAGGGCCTTGACCCCGTCTTCCGCTGCCAGCACATCATACCCGAGATCGGCCAGGTAGATGGAGAGGATCTCCCGGATATCGTCTTCGTCGTCTACCAGCAAGAGTCGTTTTTCCATAATACCAATACCTGGGCAGAGGTTAAAGACTTTCAGCCGCCGTGCCGTTCCGGCGCCGCAGCAGGGCATGGATGCGGCGGTGCAGCCGCCGGCGCCGGGGCGGCTGCGGTCTGGAGACGGGATCCTGCGAACAGGCCCGGGCGGGCGGCAGAATGGAGAAGGGGGCATGCCGCGCCTCCCGGGCCATCAGGAGACCGCCGTGGACGGCGCGGAAAAGATGGACAGGGGATACGAAAGGGGATGGATCAAGCCGTCGACTGCAACAGAGAGGCTGCAATCTCCAGCAGTTCCTCCGGGTTCGGGGGCTTTTCCACATAGGCTTCGGGTTTGGGGATAGCGTCGTCCGGTTGAATGTTCATCATTTTGAGGTAATGGAAAAACGTCTGCTTCCCCACTCCCGATAACATTATCACGGGGATCGACTTCAGCGTTTCGTCGGATTTCAAATGCCGGTACATGAGGACCCCCCCTTCGCCCGGCATCATAATGTCCAGAATGATCAGGTCCGGAAGATGCTCCCTGGCCTTGGCCAACCCGTCCTTTCCATCCCGCGCCGCAATCGCTTCATAGCTGCTTGTCTCGAAAACTGTTGAGATAAAGATTCTCATGTCCAGTTCATCGTCTACAACCAGAACCTTTTTCTTGTCCATGGAGCCCCCGCGTTACAATGGCAAATCCCCGATGCCGGCAACTGTCAGTCCGCGACCTTGTCCGGGCGGTTCACGCTGGCCACCGGGCAGGAGGCCCTGAGGACGACCTGCTCCACCGTGCTGCCCAGAAGGGCCTGCTCCGGATCGATCTCCCGGGTATGGTGGGCCATGACAATGAGGTCGCCGTTTTTCTCCCGGGCATATTTCAGGACCTCCACATACGGGATGCCTTCCCAGATCTCGATCTCATAGTTGTCGTAATCCCCCATCTGGGATACGTATTTGAGCTCCATCTTTCTCTGGGCGGCCTTGATCAGCCCCTCAATCTCCGCCTGCTCCATGACGGTCCCCGACTGGACGCTGCTGAGGTCGAGGGCATGGAACATGTACAGCTTGGCACCAATCTCCTTGCAGAGCTTGAAGGCGAACTTGAAGGCCGAATCCGAAGCCTTGGTAAAATCGGTCCCGAAAATAATATTGGAGAAGTACCAGAGGCAGGTGGTGCAGGGGCGGCTCACGATCAGCACCGGGCAGCGGGCGCTTTTGGCGACCTTCTGCATGGTGCTGCCCACAACGCTCCGGTAGCGCGTGGCGCCGGGCTCCTCCTCGCGGGAGTGGGCGCCCATGATGACGAGGTCGACGTCCTTTTTCCGAATATTCCGAAGGATTTCGGTGTGGGGGATACCGACGACGGGCATCATGGTGCACTCGACGCCCGACTCCTTCATCTGCTCCGTGTAATAGGTCTTCATCTCCTCCTTGACCCAGTCCACATAGTCCCCATCCACATGGTCCTCTTCACCGGTCTTGCTGTCGGTGACCATGGCGCTGAACCCCCTGGAAGGGCGGCCGAAAACATGCAGGAGCGTCAGTTCCGATTCGTATTTTTTCGCCAGATCGAAGGCGACGTGGGCCGCGTTGTCGCATGCAGGCGTTGCCGTCGTTGCAAATAATATCTTTTTAAACATGGTTCACCTCCTCAATTCACAGGCCATCAGCGTCCCCTGAAAGCCAAGTTCCCATAGAATCCCGTCAATCAACTCAAACAGGTTGAACACCGTGTCAAACGCCAGCACATCCACTTTATCGCCGAACACGATATGTTTCAAGCGGCCCAGCTTGACCGGCATGTCCAGCAGGTTCTCCA
>CAJXSB010000244.1 GCA_913060435.1 uncultured Desulfococcus sp. | reverse complement strand
CTTGCCGCATTTTCCCATGTCTGGCTCCTTTTCGTGTTCCACGGCAGCCTGGGGCAGGGTTGGCGGCCGACGGTCCGCCCCCCCAGGCTCGGGGGCAACCGGCGGGTCGGCGTCTTTGCCACGCGGTCGGGCTTCCGGCCCAACCCCATCGGCCTGTCGGCCGTCCGGCTGGAAGGCATTTCGCATCCGAAGGGCGGCTGCCGCCTCCACGTCGCCGGCGTCGACCTGATGGACGGGACGCCGGTTCTCGACATCAAACCCTACCTGCCCTATGCTGATGCGGTCACCGATGCCGACGGCGGGTTTGCCATGGACCCGCCATCCGCCGGCCTGGCGGTGGCCTTCAGCCCCCAGGCACTATCAGCCTGCCGGGCGAAGGAGGCCGACATTCCCGGCCTGGAGCGGTTTATCGTGGAGATGCTTCAGATCGATCCCCGACCGGCCTATTTTGCGCGGGATGGGCGCAGACGGCGGTTCGGCATGCGGATTTTTGACGTGGATGTACAATGGGAGTGCCAGGGCGACCGGATCCTGGTGACCGCCCTGGAAGGATGATGAGCGCCTCCGCGGGCCATTGCGCCCGCGGAGGCGGTTGTTGTCATGCGATGGGAGTGTTTTCCATCATCGCCCAGATGCCGCATGGGCAGCCGGCGGCGCAGAAGCCGCAGCCGATGCAGCGGTCCGGGTTCACCACGTATTCGAACCCGCCGCCGCTCTCCTCCTCCCGGGTGATGGCCGCCTGGGGGCAGAGGGTCGCGCACATGCTGCAGTCTCGGCAGGTGCCGCAGGAGGCGCACTGGCTGCCGCAGGCGTCGGTGCTCTCGAAATCCGTCAGCCGGGGGTCGAAATATTCGAGGGTGATGCGGCTCCGGTCGATCCTGGGGCGGATGCTGACGCCGGGGCGCTTGCCGGCGATGATGTCGTTGATGGTCAGGGCGGCTTTGCGGCCGGCGCCGATGGCGTCGGTGATGAGGCCCGGCCGGACGATGTCGCCGATGGCGAAGATCTGGGCATCGGTGGTCTGCTGATATTCGTCCACCACCACGTGGCCGCGGTCGGTCCGCACCTCGTCCGGGAGGAATTCCACGTCGGGGGCGTCGCCGATGGCGACGAAGACCGTATCGGCCGGCAGTACCTCGCCGGTGGTGAGCACGACGCCCTCCCCGGTGATCTCCTGGGTGAGGCAGGGCCACCGGAAGATGGCGCCCACGGCCTCGGCATCCTCCTTCTCCTTGCCGAAAGCGAGGGGCTTCTGGATGTCGATGAGGGTGATCTCTTCGGCGCCGAGCCGGTGGGCTTCGGTCGCCACGTCACACCCTACGTTGCCGGCGCCGATGATGACGACCTGTTTTCCCGGGGTGAAATCGTCGGCCTTGGCCCGGGTCAGGAACTCAAGGGCCGTAACCAGGCGCTCCTTGCCGGGGACCGGCAGGGTCCTTGGCTTCTGGGCGCCGGTGGCGATGATGATGAAGTCGAAGTCCCCCCGAAGGCGGGCCATATCCTCCTTCTTCATCTCCTGCTGGAGGTGGACGTGGGGGATCACCTGGCGGATCCGCTCGAGCTCCTTGGTAAGGACCTCCTTGGGGAGGCGGCTTTCCGGCACGGCCGTGGTGACCTTGCCGCCCAGGGTCTTCTGGGTGTCGTAGATGACCGCCTCATGCCCCTGCTGCCGGAGGTGCCAGGCGGTGGAGATGCCGGCCGGTCCGCCGCCGATGACGGCGATCCGCCTGCCGCTGAGCGGCGGCAGCTCCGGGACGCCGGCGGCGACGCTCGCCTTTCCCAGCTGCTTGACATCCACCGAGGGCATGAGCTGGATCGTCCGGGTGCAGCCCTGCATGCAGAGGTTGGGACAGAGGTAGCCGCAGACAGTGGCCGGAAACGGCGTGTAGGCCAGGGCCATGTCGACGGCTTCGTCCACGCGTCCTTCCCGTATCAGTCGCCACCGCTCCTGCACCGGGATGCCGGTGGGACACGACGCCTCGCAGGGCGCCGCATATTTCCGGTTCTCCCATACGGGCACGAATCGCCGCATCTCGCCGGTGGGCACCAGGGGGATGGGACTGCGGTCAAGGTCGGACAGGTCGCCGATAATCCCGCCCGGGCCAAGCTCCCGATCCCAGACCTCCTCATGAAAGGAGGCCATGGAGCGGCTTTTGAGCGTCATCCGCTCCTGGGGGGTGCGCGAGGTGATCAACTGCCATTCTTCCCGCCTGGCCAGGGTTTCGAAGATCTCCAGGCGGTCGATTCGCTCCAGGTAGACCTTCAGATTGCCGGTCAGCCACCGCCAGTCCTCATCGGTGATGGGGATCTGCTTGGCGTCGGACTGGCTGAAGCCCTTGTGGGGGCCGCGGAAGAAGACCTTGCCCCCGCCCATCCCCACCAGCGGGCGGTATCCGAGGACGTTGTCGGGGGTCTGGGGCTCCCACCCGCAGAGGACGGCGATGCCCCCGGCCATGAACTCCCCGAAATAGTCTCCCGCCGACCCGAGCACCCAGAGTTCCGGTGGTGCGAACCGGGGGTTCTGCTTGGTCATGGTCATTCCCCGGGCGCCGATGTTCCCCGCGACGTAGACCTTTCCCTGGGCCATGGCGTTGCAGGTGCCGTTTCCGGCGTTGCCGTGAACGACGATCTGGGCGCCGGCGTTGAGCCAGCCGGTGTCGTCCGATGCAGGCCCCGTCACCGAAATGCGCGTGTTGGGATAGCCCATGGATCCGACCCGCTGCCCCGGGGGGCCGACGATGCGTACCCGCACGGTTTCGTTGCCGGCCTTCCAGAGCCTGCCCCCGATGCCGTGCTGTCCAAAGGCGTTGATCTCCAGATACCGCTGCCCGTGTTCCACGGCCTCCTGGATCTGCTCCTCGAGAACCCGGGATTCGATCCGGACGCCGTCTTTTTTGCCTGATATCCTGTAGTATTGATCCTTATTCATTCCATGCTCCGAAATGTGATGCGATGTCCTGAGGCTGTCTTCGGCAGCCCCCCCATAGCCGCCCTATACGACATACTTGATCTGCAGCCGTTCAGCGATGTTGTAGTCGTCGACGCCCAGCGCATCGGACATGCCGATGGGCAGGGAGGTGGAGCGTCCCAAGGGGGCGAAGATCTTGCGGATTTCCGTGTCGAAGCCCAGATAGAAGTCGACCACGCGCTGGGCCACATCCTCCGGGTCGAGGCGCCGGTAGAGCCTGGGGTCCTGGGAGGTGATCCCCTTGGGGCAGAGGCCGATGTTGCAGATATTGCACCGGTCCCCCTCCGAGCCGAGGCATCCGGCGGCCGCCTGCATGACGTATTTGCCGGTCACGATGCCGCTGGCGCCCAGCATGATGAGGGCGGCGGCGTTGGCGGCCAGGTTGCCGTTCTTGCCGACGCCGCCGCCGGCGAAAATGGGGATTTCGTTCTGCTTGCCCAGCTTGGCCAGGTTGAGATAGCAGTCGCGGACATTGCTGGCGATGGGATGGCCCATGTGGTTCATGGAGACGTTGTAGGCCGCGCCGGTGCCGCCGTCCTCGCCGTCGATGAGCAGGCCCGAGGCGTAGGGGTTCCGGGTCAGGTTGTTGAGGACCGCAAGGGCGGTCGAGCTGGCCGAGATCTTCGGATAGACCGGCACCCGGAATCCCCAGGCCATATACATGGACTGGATCATCTTGGCCACCGCCTCCTCGATGGAGTATTTCGTCTGGTGGGTCGGGGGGCTCGGAAGGCTGACGCCCTCGGGAACGCCCCGGATGGCGGCGATGAGCTTATTGACCTTGTACCACATCAGCAGACCGCCGTCGCCGGGCTTGGCGCCCTGGCCGTATTTGATCTCCACGGCGCAGGGGTCGACCTTCATTTCCGGGATGGCGTGGATGATCTCGTCCCAGCCGAAATATCCGCTGGCGATCTGGAGGATGACGTATTTCAGGAAGCGGCTCCGGAGCAGCCGCGGCGGGCAGCCGCCTTCGCCGGTGCACACCCGGACCGGCATGCCCAGCTCCTCGTTGAGGTAGGCAACCCCCATCTGGAGGCCCTCCCACATGTTGGGGGAGAGGGCGCCGAAGGACATGGCCCCGATGATCAGGGGGTAGATCTCCCGGACCGGGGGCACCCATCCGTTCTCCTGGAAATGCTGGATGCTCTCTTCGGGCGGGAGGACCCGGCCGAGGAGGGTGCGGAGCTCGAACTCGTGGCGTCCGGCGTCGAGGGCCGGGTCTGTGAGCATGGAGATCCGGATGAACTTGATCTGGTCCAGAAGGCTCTTGCCGCTGTTCCGCCGCCCGCCCCGGCGCCGCGGCTGGCCGCCCCGGTCGATATGGTATCGAAGCTTGTCGGCATCATCGCTTTTGAGCGGAATGATGCAGTCATTGGGGCAGACCATGTTGCACATGCCGCAGCCGATGCACGCGTAGGCGGGATCGGTCTTCTGCCGGATGCCGTAGAAAATCTCGTAGTTGGTGGACGACGATTTGCTCAGGTCGATGGCGGCATGGATATGGCGCCTGCGAAAGACGCCCAGTTCGATGGCGTTGACCGGACAGACCGCCGTGCAACTGCCGCAGAGCGAGCATTTGTCCTTCTGCCAGGAAATCTGCCAGAGCAGATCCTTGACGCTCAGTGTAGAGGGGGTAACGGGTCTGTTTGACGGCATATTTTAACCTCCTGTCGGTCGGCGCCGACGATCGCGGTGTCGAGATACATGGGTTGAAAATCCTTGGTTTTGTCGCGGTCGGGGATGGCGGCGTCCAGGCCGCAGATTTCGGAGGAAAAGGCGAAGACGCCGGGCTTCCCTCCGACCACCCCCGGACGCAGCTTTTTGCGGTCCTGAACCATGAAGAGGCTGTGGTCGACCAGGGAGCCGATGACGCAGTTGGGACCGTCGATGATCATCTGCCGGCAGCTCTGCTTGAGGGCTTTGAGCAGCGGCGCGTTGGGGTGCGCCCTCAGGTCGTCGTCCCCGAGAGGGGTGATCACGTGCTTGTATCCCTCCAGCCCCAGGCCCAGGTTCGAGAGGGTGTAGTGGAGGATGTGGGTGAAGACTTCGGAATCGGACTGGTATCCGGTATAACCCTCAAAACCGCGGGACGAGAGGTACTCCTTGATGGGGACAAAGGCGGTGTTCTCACCGTTGGTCATGGTGGAGAAGCCCTCCAGAAAGAAGGGGTGGCATGCATACAGGTTGATGGCGTAGTTGGTGTTCTGCCGCCCCTGGGCCATGATGATCCTCGCTTTGAGCTCCTTCCGGTCGAGCTTCAGGTGGGTCGCCACCTGCAGGGGGTCTCCGATCTCTTTGATCATGATGACGTCGGGCCAGAAGGAAAAGACGATCATGTCCCCCTTTTTCTCGCCCATGCGGCGGAGCTTCAGGCGGATGTGAAGCAGCTTGCGGTGCCGCTCCGTCTCGGTCAGGCTGTCCCACTCCTCGGGATATTCGTATGCGCGGATCAGGTAGAAGTCCCGCTTGGGGACCCCTGGCGGCGGCGCTTTGGGTACTTTGATGGTCAGCTTGTATTTGGTCATGAAGCCCAGATCCATCATGACGCGGTCGAGGCGCTTGAGGCCCTCCTCGGTGAAAATGCCCGACAAAATCGGCGCATCCTTCATCTCCTCGAAGGGCCCGCCGAGATCGCGCAGGAAAAGGCCCACGCCGGAGCCGTCATGCCCTTCGCGCATGACGTCCAGCGCCTCTATGGCGACCATCGGAGACAACGGTTCCTTGCTGGTGATGGCAAATAATCGGCACATATTTGATTTTCTCCTTCGTTCTCCGCCGCGGCGGGGCATCCCGTCTTCGGCAAAGCGATTGTTGCAGGATAGGCTTGCGGTGCGGAAAATCAGCGGGGGGCATCTATCCAACTTGCATAAACGCGAATCTCATCCTATATACTTAATCGGTCAAAATTTCAAGTGCTTCATGCGACGGATAGATGCCGGCTTCTCCTGAGCGCTATTTAGATGATAACCTCCCACTATTTAAACATTTTTTCTGAAATGACCGCGATCGTTATCCGTGGGGACACTTGGCAGCGCAGGGAGGCTTCCGCAAAAACGGGTCGGGTCGTTCACGGAAAAGCGAGGGGGCCTGGCAGATTTTCGGCGGCGATTTTCAACTTGCTATTGAAAAAAATTATGGTTAGGTTTATAAATCTATCTAAGAATCCATTATCATTATGATACGTGTAACCGGCGGCTGACCGGTTTCGGCGCGGCCGGCGGCGCAGACCCTCCCAAAAACCGCCAATTCATCCGAAGGAGTGATCAATATGGGCGAGAAAGAGACGAAAACCCTTAAACGAGTCTGTAAGTGCGAACATTGCGGCAACGAAGCCGAAATGGTGGTGACCTGTACGCTGGAGGAGGAAGAGGAAGCCCCTCCGGTGGCGGCGGAAAGCGGATCCGAAAAACATGTTCACCGCGTCAAAGGCAGCGGGACGTGCAGTCATTGCGGCAATGAAGCGGAGATGTGGGTAGAGCTCTGATGCGACGGGGCGCCGGAGGGAGTTGAGCATGCAGCGGCGCTCCATAGAAACCGAGGTGGTGATAAATGACCGAAGAATGCAAAATTCCGATGAACACCGGCCTTCGCGGTGTCACCATTGCCAGCACCCGCATCAGCGATGTGGACGGTGATGCCGGGAAGCTGATCTACCGCGGCTATCTGGTCAAGGACCTGGCGGAGAATGCCACGTTCGAGGAGGTGGCCTATCTCCTGCTGTTCGAGCGGATGCCCAATACATCAGAGCTGGCGGCCTTTGCGGCGGAGCTTGCCGGAGAGAGGTCGATTCCTTCGGCGCTTGTCGCGGCCCTGGAGACCCGGCCCCATGAAGCGCTTCCCATGGACATTCTCCAGGCGGGAGTGGCCATGCTGGCAAACCACGACCCGGATACACGGGTGGAGGGCAGCCGCGAGGCCACCCTGCGCATGGCCATACGGCTGATTGCCAAGATGCCGACCCTCCTGGCGGCCTGGGATCGCATCCGAAACGGACGCGCTCCCGTTCCGCCGTCGCCGGATCTCGGCCACGCCGCCAACTTCCTATATATGATGACCGGCGAGGTCCCGGATGATGAACTTGCCGGGTTTTTCGACGCCTGCCTGGTGCTCCACGCCGAGCATTCCTTCAATGCATCGACCTTCGCCGCCCGCGA
>CAJXSB010000243.1 GCA_913060435.1 uncultured Desulfococcus sp. | reverse complement strand
GCGGCTTCGAAGACGGCCGCTTTTTCATCCGGGGCCTCGATCTGGAGGCGCTCCAAAAAAGCCTCCGTTCCAACAACAAGCAGCCCGCCGCAGCGCCCTCCCGACCGCCTTTTCTGCCGGAAATCATGGAACTCCGGCATAGCCGGGTCGATTTCGCATGGCATGGACGAGTACTCCGCGTCCCCGCAGAGCTCCGCATCACCGCCCCTGCAGCAGAACCGCACCAGCTCCATGCCCGGGCCGAAGTCGTCCTGTTCGAGCGGAGGGTCACGCTGGAAGGCGACGTGGATTTCGCGGCCGGTCGCTCCCAGTGGCGGCTCATGGCCCCCGGCATTCCGGTCATGCCCGTCATGGCCACGGCCGGGCGGCACACGGCGGCAAGTGTCTCCGGCAGGGTCGATCTCGCCGCCGAAGCCGCTTTTCAGCTCGCCCCTTTTGCCGTCGAATCTGCGGAACTCCGGGTCACATCCAATGAACTGCTCCTCCAGCAGGGCCCGGCCGTTGCCCGAAAGCCCGACGGCGGCCCGCCGGCCCGGCTCGATATCACCCGGGCCAAAGACGGCGCGTGGGATGTCCGCCTCACCGATCTCTCCCTCGCCGCCCCCCTTCCGGTCACTGCCCTCCGGCTGAATGCCCGGATCCTCCCGGCAGCGGGGGGCGTTGACGCCCGCGGCACCGGAAGCCTCGCCGTCGGCCTTCCCGCTGCTGTTTCGTCTCTACCGGTGGCGGTGCCTGCGGAATTCTCCTTCGACCTCTCACCCTCGGGCGCATGGCAATTCTTCTTTTCCGGCAAGGAGGATGTAAACCCGCCGGCGCTCCCGGACGTCCAATGGAATGATATGGAAATCAACGCCGCGGTTCCCCGGTTCGCCGTATCCGGAGAGGGGAGCGCCGCGCAGGGCGCCGTAAGGTTTGCCATCGACGCCGGGCCGCTGCGGCTTCGAACACCCGGGACGGATGCCGGAATCGGCGCGCTCTCCATGGCAGGGTCCCTCCGGTGGAACGGCTCGGAAACGGCCGGGGCCGAAATCACGCTCCGCGGAGAAACGGCGACGGTCGCCTTGGGGGCATCGAAGGATCAGACCATGGTACGGATACCCGCGTTCACCCTTTCCGGGGAAGGCCCCCTCGTCCCGACGGCAGAAAGCCGTTTCAACGGGAAGGTGGCAGTGTCGGGCGGCGTCGTCTCCGCACCGGAGCAGCGGATCAACATTTCGGGGATCCGCCTGGAGCTTCCCGTGTCCTGGCCCTGGCCAGCCTCGGGGAATGCCGGCTCCCTTGCCTTTGCCGCCTTGGGGTGGGAGGGTCGGCGCCTGGGCTCTCTCAACGGCCGGCTCCGGACGCTTCGCGAAGGCCTCGGGTTCGACGGCCGTTTTGTCAGCCGCCTCCTGCCGGGAATGGTATGGAAGCTCACGGGGAGAATGCCGTTTCTCGACCCGGAGACGCCCGTCGTTCTGGCCTGGTCCGGCAGCTATCACCCGGACACCCCGCTGGACCTGGGCCGCTTCTCCAAGGATGCCCGGGGGACGACCGTCGGCGGCCGCCTCGCCGTCGAAGGCCGAATCCGTCTGGACGGCGGCCAGGCGGCGGGAAGCATGTCCGTCGATCTCTCGGACGGCTGGATATCGGCAGCGGAACGGGGGCTCCGGATGGAGGGCATCCGCCTCGGCCTCACATTCCCGGCGCTTCCCGACCTGCGGAGTGCACCGGCCCAGACCTTTTCCGCCGCTGCACTGACCCTGGGGAGCATCCGGCTCGAAGACGCCAGTATCCGCTTCCAGATCGAGCCGGATGCAACCGTCCTGCTCGAAAGGGGCCGCTTCAAATGGTGCGGCGGGAACGTGAACACCGGCTCCCTGCGGATATCCCCCGACATGACGGACCTCGATCTGACCCTGTATTGCGATCGGCTGAACCTCGCCCAACTCCTGGAGCAGCTCGGGGCGGCCAGGGCCGAGGGGGAGGGGGCGGTCAACGGACGGATCCCCATCCGAATTCGAAAAGACCGGCTGCAGTTTGATGACGGATTTCTCTACTCGACCCCGGGAGACGGCGGCGTGATCCATGTCACCGGCGCCCAGGTGCTGACGGCGGGCATCCCGGCCGACACCCCCCAGGCCTCCCAGATCAACCTGGCGGTCGAGGCATTGAAGTCCTATGAATACACTTGGGCAAAGCTCCGGATCGGCAGCGAGGGGGAGAATCTCCGCCTGAAGCTGCAGTTCGACGGCAAACCCACGGCGCCCCTCCCCTTTGTATATCGAGAGGAGTTCGGGGGATTCGTCCGGGTCGACGCCAGCCATCCGGGATCCCGTTTCCAGGGCATCCGGCTCGATGTCAACCTCGGCCTCCCCCTGGACAAGATCCTCCGTTACCGGGGCCTGATGGATATGATCCCGTAGACCGCCCGCGAATTCCGGCTAGAAGCGCATCACGCCCAAATTTTCACCATGAAGGAGAACCCACATGACCAGAACCATCCCGCCGATCCTGATGCTGGCGTTCCTGCTGCTCCTGCAGGGCTGCCAGACGCATCATGAGGTCGAAGTAAAACCCGTTGAGGTGAAGCCCATCCACATCACCATCGACGTCAACGTCAAGGTGGACCGCGCCCTGGATGATTTCATCGGCGACGTCTACGATTACCGGAAAAACGAATCCAGTGACGCTCCGGCGCCGTCCCAGGAAAAGGCCGAAGACTGATTCCCATCTCATCAGGAGGAAATCCATGAAATCGAAACACATGACCGTTTTGCTATCACTCATGACCGTCCTGTTCATCTTCATCGCTCCGGCATGGGGCCAGGAGGGCATCAAATCCCGGATGGCCGAACGCCTCCCCGTCATCGATGCCCTCAAGGCCAAAGGTGTCGTCGGTGAAAACAACCGGGGATATCTGACGTTCCGGGGCCCCAAGGAAAAGGCGGATGTAGTGGCGGCCGAGAATCAGGACCGCGCCGCCCTGTTCCAGCATATCGCGGCCCAGCAGGGCACCACGCCCGACATTGTCGGACGGCGCTTTGCTGCTAAATTCCGGAACCTGACGCGCCCCGGCGAGTGGTATCAGGACGACAATGGGACCTGGCAGAAAAAATAGACCGCGGCGCTCCGGAGCTGGCGGCCTTCCGCTGCCATCCACCCCAAAAAAGAACCCGCACCGAAACCGGTGCGGGTTCTTTTTTTCCTGACCGCTGTGGGCGGCCGGCAAGTTATTTGTCTTTCACTTCCTCGAAGTCGGCATCGACAACATCGTCATCCGTTCCGCCCCCCGCCTGCTCGCCGCCGCCCGAATCTTCGGGGCCGGCCCCTGCGCCGGGCTGCTGGGAGGCCTGCTGGTACATGGCCTCGGCCAGTTTATGGGAGGCCTGCATCAACTCGTCGCTCAGACGCTTGATCTCTTCGGTGTTCTCGGTCTTCATCGCCTCTTTGAGCTCGCCGATCTTGTTCTCGACATCGCTTTTGACCGATGCATCCACCTTTTCCCCCAGATCCTTGATCGATTTTTCCGTCTGGTAGACCAACGCATCGGCGTGATTCCGGGCTTCGACGAGGTCTTTCTTCTTTTTGTCCTCGTCGGCATGCATTTCAGCCTCCTTGACCAGTTTTTCGATCTCTTCGTCACTGAGGCCGCTGGAGGCGGTGATCTTGATCGCCTGTTCCTTGCCGGTGCCCAGATCCTTGGCAGAAACGTTCACGATGCCGTTGGCGTCGATGTCGAAGGTCACCTCGATCTGGGGGACGCCCCGGGGGGCCGGCGGAATGTCCGCCAGGTCAAAGCGGCCCAGGGTCTTGTTGTTGGCGGCCATCTCGCGCTCGCCCTGGAGCACGTGGATGGAGACGGCCGGCTGGTTGTCCGCCGCCGTCGAGAAGACCTGGCTTTTCTTGGTCGGGATGGTGGTGTTCTTTTCGATCAGTTTGGTCATGACGCCGCCCAGGGTTTCGATGCCCAGGGAAAGCGGCGTCACGTCCAAAAGCAGCACGTCCTTGACGTCGCCCTTCAGCACCCCGCCCTGGATGGCGGCGCCGACAGCCACGACCTCGTCCGGGTTGACGCCCTTGTGGGGCTCCCTGCCGAAGATCTTCTTGACCCGCTCCTGGACCGCCGGCATCCGGGTCATGCCGCCCACGAGGATCACCTCGTTGATGTCCGTGTTGCTGAGTCCCGCATCCTTCATGGCGACCTTGCAGGGCATCTCCAGGTTGTCCAGGAGGTCCGCCACCAGGCCTTCCAGCTTGCTCCGGGTAATTCGGATGTTGAGGTGCTTCGGGCCGCTGGCGTCGGCCGTGATGAACGGCAGGTTGACGTCGGTCTCCATGGAGCTCGACAGTTCCATCTTGGCCTTCTCGGCGGCTTCTTTCAGGCGCTGCAGGGCCATCTTGTCCGATCTCAGGTCAATGCCCTGGTCTTTCTTGAACTCGTCGGCCAGGTAGTCGATGAGTCGCAGATCGAAGTCCTCGCCGCCCAGGTGGGTGTCGCCATTGGTGGCCTTGACCTCGAAAACGCCGTCGCCGATCTCGAGCACCGAGATGTCGAAAGTGCCACCGCCAAGGTCGAATACCGCAATCTTTTCCTCGGCCTTCTTGTCGAGCCCGTAGGCGAGGGAGGCGGCCGTCGGCTCGTTGATGATGCGGAGCACGTTCAGGCCGGCGATCTTGCCGGCATCCTTTGTGGCCTGTCGCTGGCTGTCGTTGAAGTAGGCCGGTACGGTGATGACGGCATCCGTCACCGTCTCGCCCAGGTACTCCTCGGCGGTTTTCTTGATGTTGCCCAAAATAAAGGAAGACACCTCCGCGGGGCTGTACTGCTTGTCGCGGATGTTGACCCGAACATCGCCGTTGGCGGCCTTCTGGATGGTATAGGGCAGAATCTTGACGTCGCTCTGCACCTCGCTGGAGTCAAATTTGCGCCCGATGAGCCGTTTGACGCCGAAGACGGTATTTTCGGGGTTGGTGATGGCCTGGCGTTTGGCGATCTGCCCCACGAGACGCTCGCCGGATTCCGAAACCGCAACCACCGACGGCGTGGTGCGCCCGCCTTCGGGGTTGGTGATCACCTTTGCTTCGCCCCCTTCCATCACTGCCACACAAGAGTTGGTTGTTCCCAGGTCAATGCCTATTACTTTGCCCATTTCATCTCCTCCTTAGGATGTATATTCGAATGCAGGATTCGCATTGTTTTACTCTGCACCATTCGGGTTTTCATTCTCGTTATCGGTCGGTTCGTTTTCCGCCGCTGCAGGCTTCGAGACAGCCTTGGAGACCATCACCATGGCCGGGCGGATCAGCCGGTCGTGCAGCAGGTAGCCCCGCTGAAATTCCCGTACGACAATATTGTCCTCATGTTCGTCGCTCTCCTCCTGCCCCACCGCCTCATGGTAGTTGGGATCGAATGGCTGGCCGAGGCTGTCGATGGGCTTGGCATGGAAGCGCTCCAGCACCTTGAGGATCTCATTGAGGGTCATTTGCCCACCCTCGATGATGCTGCCGTTGAAGTTTTCCGGATGATTTTCCTGGGGTGACGACGACTGAATGGCCCGTTCAAGATTGTCAATAACAGGGAGAAGATCCTTAATTAGAGCCTCGTTGGCAAATTTCCGAAAATCCTGGGCCTCCCGCGCGGACCGCTTCTTGTAGTTTTCAAACTCCGCACACAGCCGCATGTAGCGATCTTCAAATTCTTTTCCGGCTTTCTCGGTCGCAGCGAGCTCCGCCTTCAGATCTTCTATGGTATCCTGCTCCGCCGTTTCCGCCGGTGCGGCATCCTCCGCTTCCGGAGTTTCCATACCCGCGCCTTCAAGGTCTTCTTCTGTCGGTTTCTCTTCTATTTTCTCTTCTGTCATTGGCCAGTACACTCTCCCGGTTAGCCTGTGTAAAAAAGTGTAAAACAGTTGGGTTGCATATATTAACGAAACCAAAATACGTCGCTTGTTCCAAAACGAATAAGAGCCTAAAAAAAAAGGTTATATCCCCTAAATGTTGTGTAGAAAATAAGACGAAAAAAAACGATGTCAAGGCGATATCTTTGCGGACACAACCATTTGATATTTTAATATATCGCTGCCAAAACAGGTAATATTTCCAACATTTTTTCACCCGCGGATGCGCCCCGCCGGTCCGGAAAAACAAACGCTCATCCGCCGCTGCCGACGCAAGTTTCGAACTTCCTACTGCAGCACGTCCAGGGGTGCGTCATATCCCGTGAGCTCCACATACCCGTCGCCCGACACCAGCGCCCCGGACCGGCGCCCGGAAAAGGAGACGCTGCCCTCCCAGTAGACGATGGCGTCGGCCCCATCGCCGGCCATCTCCTGGTCGGGGAGGTTGGCGCGGACATTCAGCCGGAGCGAAATCGGCGCAATGTCGAGGCGCCATGCCGAAGGGTAGAGCGCTCCGGAATGAGGGCTCTTCCATTCGCTCTCGACAGCCACGCGGATATCGTCCCGAACAAGATGGCGCCCCCGGCCTTCCCGGTCGACAAAGGTGCCGCTGGAGGCGGGGTGAAAGGTCCCGTCCGGGAATCTCAGGAGATAGATCATCACTTCGGTTCCATCCGATAGCTGGAGGCTGAACCAGTCCCATCCCGCCAGGCCGGGTTCCAGCGGTGCCGTGGAGAACTCGTGGTCCATCCATGCGAGCCCGTCCGCCGGCATCGCCTCTCCGTCCAGGGTGATGGTGCCCCGGGCCGCAAGGCGGGTCATGGAATAATAGCAGCTGGCACGCTCCGGGGACGATCCCTTGCGGCTGTAGCCCGCATCCCCGTGCAGTACCGGCGGCTTCTCGGGCCGGAGCGTCAGGTCGATGCCGAATTCGCCGGTCTCCGCACGCAGCCGATGGCCTTCGGGGCCGATCTCCAGGGACCAGGATTTCAGCGTCACCGCTGTGCGGCCTTCGGTGAACCGGGCCGACGCCATGCCGAGGGTGTCTCGGGCCACCTCCCGGGCGTGGGAGAACCGCTTCCCCGTGATGTCCGAGACCGCAGCATGGCCCAGGATGATGTTGTCCGATCGCCACCCGGACGCAGGCACCGGCAGTGCCTTGCCGCCGTCCGGCGGAACGATCCGGCTGCGGAAAAAGGTGAGCTGGAATCCCAGGTGCCGGCCTGCGGCGGTCCTCAGGTTTCCGGTGTAGTACCACCACTCGGTCTTGTGGTCCG
>CAJXSB010000242.1 GCA_913060435.1 uncultured Desulfococcus sp. | reverse complement strand
TTCCCGGCCCGCCCGGAGCAAATCTTAGCGTCACTTAAGCGAAGCGGCGTGGGGCGGAAACCGGACCCGGAGAACACCGGCTGATGAAACTCGAAAGTTGAGCAAGGAGCAACGCCATGGATCCATTGACGCGTCTTCCGGACGCCGCAGTAACAATAGCCGGGCCTTACGCCCAAACCTTTATCGACATGGGCATCGCACGCTTCCACGAGGCCTGCCGCTGGGTTCAACAGCTGCCCTATGGCTACAACTCGGACAAGGACGACCCCATGATCCTCTTCAAGGAAAAGAAGGGGTCATGCACCACCAAACACGCGGTGGCCGGCGGACTTGCCATTGAACTGGGGCTGCCCGTCACCAAGACCATCGGCATCTACGCCATGACCGAGGCCATTGTGACCGGCACCCAGGCTGTTCTGGAGGCGTTTGGTCTGCCGTATGTACCGATGATCCACTGCTTCCTGACCTCCGGGGCGGTGCGGGTCGACCTGACCGAGGGCAACCGGAACGGCAAAAACCGCCCTGTGGAAGACTTCCTCTACACCGAAGACGTACGTCCCGCCATCCCGGAGAAGGCGGAATACCTGCTATACCGCCGGGCCCTCACAGAGGTGATTCTCCATCTGCCGGAGTTGTCGGGGGTCGAACTGAAGCAGGTTCTCCAGGCGCGCGAAGCCGGAATAAAGGTTCTGAAGGCCCGCATCTGAAGCCATTCCGGCAATGCCGCTGCCGGTGTTGCGCCCGCCCTAACGGGTGTGCTGCCGTGAAATACTGAATTCCCCCTATTGGCACCTGTCCGGCCATGGATCACTATATGTGTAAGCATGCCGTCCGAGCGGCGGCGGGTTTTCGCCGCCGGCGGAAAGGAGGAATTTATGGAATTTACAACCGTACCCGGAACATCAATGCGCGTCTCACGCATCGCCTTGGGCACATGGGCCATTGGCGGATGGATGTGGGGCGGAACCGATGAAGACAGTGCCATTCAAACGATCATCACCGCTCTGGAAGAGGGTATCAATCTGATCGATACGGCGCCCGTATATGGTTTTGGCCGGGCGGAGGAGATCGTCGGTCGGGCACTGCGGATGCACCATCGGCGGGAGGAGGTTTTTGTCTCCACCAAGGCCGGGCTTGCGTGGGAGGGGGGCCGGGTCTTCCGCAACGCCTCCCGCGGGCAGATCAAAAAGGATCTCGAGGATTCCCTTCGTCGCCTCGGGACCGACTACATAGACATCTATTTTGTCCACTGGCCGGATCCCCTCGTCCCGGCCGAGGAGACCGCCGAGGCCATGCAGGATCTCTTCCATGAAGGGAAGATCCGGGCCGTCGGCGTGAGCAACTACACCGCCGCCGAGATGGCGGCCTTTGAAAAATCATCTCCCCTGCACCTCGCTCAGCCGCCCTACAACCTGTTCGAGCGCGGTATCGAGGAAGAGGTGATGGAGCACTGCCGGGACCGCAATATCGCGCTCATGACCTACGGCGCCCTCTGCCGCGGGCTGCTTTCCGGCGGTATGACCGCCTCCCGGGAGTTTTCCGGAGACGACATCCGCACATATGACCCCAAATTCCAGGGAGACCGCTTCCGCCAGTACCTGTCGGCGGCGGACAAGCTGGCGGAGCTGGCGCGGGAGCGCTACAGCCGGGGCCTCCTGGCCATGGCCGTTCGGTGGGTGCTCGATCAAGGGGCGGATATCGCCATCTGGGGGGCAAGGCGCCCCGAGCAGATCGCACCGATACGGGAGGCCGTGGGCTGGATCATCGGCGACTACGGCAAGCGGCAGATCCGGAAAATCCTTGACGAAACCCTGCATGACCCTGTCGGCCCCGACTTCATGGCGCCGCCCGTGCGCAACATTCTGAACCGTTAGCGCCGGACGGCCGGTTGGTCTGCCCTCAGACGAGTGCGGCGATCGACGCCCGGATGAAAGCCGGGAGGTCCGCCGGAAAGCGGCTGCTGATGAGGTTGCCGTCGACGACCACCTCCTGGTTTTCAAAATGGGCGCCGGCGTTTCTGATGTCCTGGACGATCGACTTGTAGCCGGTAATCCTGCGCCCCTTCAGGACATCCGCGGTGATGAGGATCTGTGGGGCATGACAGATGGAAAAGACCGGCTTGCCGCTCTCCATGAAGTCGCGGACGAAGCGGACCGGAGCGTCATGGGCCCTCAGCTTGTCGGGTGAATAGCCGCCGGGGATGAGGAGCGCGTCGTAGTCGGCGGGGTCGGCCTTTTCCGCCGCCACATCGACGGTGACCGGGGTGCTCTTCTTTTTGCCGCGAACCGTCTTCCCCTTTTCAAGGCCGACATGGGTGACCTGGTGGCCGGCAACCTTGAACGCCTCGACCGGCTCCGTGTATTCTGAATCTTCAAACCATTCATCAATGATAACTGCAATGTGGCTCATGTCACATCCTCCTGCTTTCAGGTTGGCCGCGGGCCAGTCCCCATTCATCTCAGCGGCTGCTCGCGTAGATTTCACAAACATGATACTATAAGCATCGTTCGATGGTTGGAAATGCGCAAAAGACTGTAGGATCCTGTCGGATGCAGGGTATTTTCGTATAGGAGAGGAGACGTTGAGAATGAAGATCCGTTTCACCGCCGCTGCTTTGGCAGCGTTGCTGTGTTTCTTTCTGCCCCCGGAATCGTCGGCGCTGCCGGCCCCATCCGTCATGGCGGGCGGGGATGATGCTGCAAGCCGTCCCGACCCTCTGGTCCGGATCCACATTTCGGCATTTCCGGGTCAGGGGCTCCGTCTGGCCTTCAACCGTGATCAGTGCGGTAATGCCCGGAACCATCCGCCATGCTTTTACGGGCCCGACGATTTTACGCCGGTCCTCGGCGAGAACACCGACACGGTCTTCCTCCTGGTGCTCGACCGCTCTTCCCTGGCGGTGAAGCGCCGAACGCGCTATACCGCAGACCCGGCGGAGTTGGCGCTCCTCAACCAGGACCTTCTGTCGCTGAAGGATGGCTCGGCCCCGGACGGGACTCCCTGGCGGGACAACGTGCTTGCGGTCGTGACGGGTTGGCCGGTGCGTGTCGATACTGACTGGGCACCGATCCGCTCCGGGCTTGGGGCGATCGGGTTTCAGGCCGGTCTGGCGCCTGACGACAATTTTGTCATCATCGGCATTCCCGGGATGATTCGCGGGAGGGCGTGGCATCGCATCGGCCGTGATGGGGGCACCGCAATGCTGGACGGCTACCTCCGAAAAGCGGCGACGGTCCATGACGGTAACGTGGAAACCGGCTATGTGTTCACGGATGGGGTTGCGGCGCCCTTCCATACGAGGGCGGAGGATTTGCCCACCCGAAACATCGTCGTCGTCGGCGGCAGCACCGCCGCGGCGGACATCCCCGAGAGCGGCGGCCTGCAGCTCGTCCGTTTTGACGCCGGGAACCTGGCCATCCGCGAGAATACGGTTTTTCCGACGGACGATCTCGACTGGGAGGTCCTGGCCGAAGGCATGGAAGACGCCCTTGGCGACGGCGACGGCATCGTCCTGGCGACCCTCGGAGATCCCGCCGCCTATGCCACGCCCCGGCATCCCGCCCATTTCCTCCGGGTCATGAAGGCGCTGGAGCAGGCCGGAGTGCACCCAGACATCTTTGCCCGCTCCCTCCGGGACCGCAGGCCCTACTCCATGATCGCCGCCGGCGGGGTCGGGTATGCATCGAGCGCCGTGATGGCGGACGGGTTCTGGAATGCCGATCAGCTCCCGGTGAGCCGCGGGGCGGTTTCGGGCGTGCTGGAGCGCGGGCCCGACGGCAGCGTCATTCCGGCGGCCGGCGACCGCGGGGGGCATCAGGCGCCGGAGCTCCTGCCGATCCTTCTGGAAAACCGTGTATCCTGGCCCTTCACGCCGAATATGGGCGACCCGGCGACCGGGCCGGAGATCGCCCTGGCCTGGCTTGCGGAAAAGCGGCTCGAGACGGACGGCGGCCTGCGGCTCTTCCGCCGCAGCCCGGAGGAAGGCCCGTGCGGTGCGGACATGGCCGGACGCCCCCTTCAGACGGCCGACGGCACAGGGCTCGTCTATGTCTGTGACGCCAATGTCCGCAGGGCGGCACTGGATTGGCGGCGGCAATACGCTTCGACAGCGGACCTCCCGGCATATCCGGCGCTGCAGCCGGAATACCATGACGGTCTCCCATTTACCGGCTGCGGGGACGTGGCAGATTGCCTCCATACCGACCTCGCCGCGGCGGTTCGGCAGCTCAACCACGAGCTTGCGCTGCGGTCCCAGATCCGGACCTTCTTCGATATCCTCCGAAGGCCGGTGGGCCAGGGGCCGTCACGCACCGGCGGCCGCTACCGGGACGCCGCCCACGCCATTGTCAATGGTGCGCTGGCAGCACCGGAGGGGGCGGTAAAGCTGATGTCCAACAGCAGCTTTTTCAGCATCGGCATCTTTGGAGAGGCGCCGGACGTCCTGAGCCGCATGGCCGACGCCGTGCCGGAGAGGGTTGGTTTCGGGAAGGTGGCGCGGATGCTCGCGGTGGCAGGGGATGCGGGTCGCGCCGGATCTTTTCATCCCATGGGCATCCGTCCCGTCGGCAAGGCCCTGGCGGATTTTCACGTCCTATCGTCCCAGCGACGGCGGAAGGCCGTCGACATCGACACCCAGATATCCGATGCGCTGGCCCAGCAGCGGGAAGGCCTCGACCTTGCCGAGGCGGCGGTCCTTTCGGACTGGGGACGGATGACGGCGGTGGGCCAACAGCTCGCGCCGGGCGGCCCCTGGGATATCCGTGGGAGTGAAACGGCGGTCCTGGACGCCATGGTGGCGGCCTACGCCGTGGGCGTGCGCCGGCAGACCTGGTACGCTTATTTCGGCCGCTTCTACCAGATGGGCGTGGCGGCGGCCTGCTGGCGGGGCCCGGGTCCGGGCGCACAGGGGGTCGGCGACTGGTGGTGCCGGATGGGCTTCCGAAAAGACCATGCCAGCGGCGGAACGGGCGCCATCCACCCCTTCCGGTCGAGCGGCAGCGCCACCGGCCTCGGCCCGGACCCGGGCAGCGGAGGCATCGGCGACGGCCAGGGGTATCTGCCCCTCAACTACATCTTTTCGAGTGGAAAGGATCGGGCCCTTGCCGCCGCCATGTTCGAAAAATCGTGGGATGGGACTCCCGCCAACACCGGGATCCACGATGCCCAAGGGCTCGCAGGAAGCGGCTTTCGGCATCTGGTGAGCACCGAGCTGATGAATACGGTCATGCAGGCGCCCGACATCTCCGACCCCGACGATCCATCTGGAGGCTTCTATCCGCCGGAATTCTGGTTCAACGCCGTGGCGCCGCAGCGCCTGGCCTGCAATTCAGCGGAGCATGAAAACCGCGTACGCATCAAAAAGAAGGGCATCTACGATTCAGTGCCCCGCTTCTGGTTTGACGTTGACGAGGCCGCCATCGGACCCCTGGCGGACAGCGGCCATCTCCGTCCTGCGGCGGCCGACATCGACGGCGACGGCGACGCGGATGCTTTCTTTGGCGAAGCATCGGGCAAAACCATCTTCCTGCGGAATGACGGGAGTCGCCAGGGCCTGGCGTTTGACGGGCCGATGGTGGACGCCTTCGGCCTGGCGCCGGTGGACGGCATGGCATCGCCGGCCTTTGCCGATCTTGACGGCGACGGCGACCTCGATGCCGTCGTTGGCGAGCAGTCGGGCCGGATGCAATACTTCCGCAACGACGGTAGCGCGTCAGCCCCCTGGTTTGCCGTCTCGGTGCCGGGCGCCTTCGGCCTGGCGCCGGTGGACGGCATGGCGTCGCCGGCCTTTGCCGACCTTGACGGCGACGGCGACCTCGATGCTTTGGTGGGGGACCAGTCGGGCCGGATGCACTATTTCCGCAATGACGGCAGCCCAGCCGATCCCTGGTTTGCGGCGGCGGTCCCGGATCCCTTCGGCCTGAGGCCGGTGGACGGCATGGCGTCGCCGGCCTTTCACGACATGGACGGCGACGGCGACCTCGATGCCTTTGTCGGGGCGGCATCGGGCCGGACCACCTTCTACAGGAATATCGGCACCGCCACCGCGCCCTGGATGGTGCGGGCCGGCGGACCGGATCCCTTCGGACTGGGGGGTGTCGTGCAGATGGCCGCGCCGGCCCTTGCAGACATGGACGGCGACGGCGATGCCGACCTCCTGATGGGCGCCGGCACCGGGTCCGTTCTCCTCGCCTGGAATGAGGTCGTCTCGCCGTGACCTGGACCGGTTGGCTCTGTATCACCGGGCATGGGAAGATATCCTGTTTACATGGGAACCATAGGAGAAGATAATATGACAATCGAAACCAACACCATTCCGGTCGATGGCGGCGCCGTCCATTTCCTCTCCGCGGGGAAGGGCGGAAAAGAGATCGTCCTCCTCCACGGGAAAAGCTTCAGCGCGGAGACATGGCGGAAGACGGGGACGCTTGCGGCCCTGGCCGATGCCGGATACCGGGCCCTGGCGGTCGATCTGCCCGGGTACGGGAGCTCGGCGCCGAGCGATCAACACGAGGACCAGATCCTGGGCCCCATTCTCGATGCCATGGGGATTTCCTCCGCCGTGGTCGTGGCGGCCTCCTTCAGCGGCTGGTACGCCTTCCCTTATCTCCTGGAACATCCGGAAAAGATCCGGGGCTTTGTCTCCGTGGCATCCCGGGGCATCCGAAAATACCGCGAGCACCTGCCGCGGCTCCATTTTCCCGTCCTGGCCGTATGGGGGGAGAAGGACGATCTCATCCCCATCGAGAACGCGGACCTTCTGGCCGCCGCGGTTCCCAACGGTCGGAAGGTCATCATCCCGGAGGGAACCCATGCATCCTATCTCAGCGACCCCGAGCGGTTCAACCGGGAAATCTTAGGATTTGCCGATGCCTGCTTTGCCGACGCCGGTCCGGATTGATCCCCACTGCGGCCGGCCCGGGCGCACCGCCCGGCGACGGGGCATCGGTCTTTGGCGATGATCGCCGCGTTCGATGTCCACTACCCGCCGGACGGCGGAGCGTCCGGTGCGGCGGTCCTGTTTCGGGATTACCGGGATGCGGCCCCTGCCGCCGAACTCAACCGGTTCCTGCCCCATGCCGCCGCCTATGTTCCGGGCGAATTCTTCCGGCGGGAGCTGCCCTGCATCCTCGCCCTGCTCGCATTGATCCACCCGCC
>CAJXSB010000241.1 GCA_913060435.1 uncultured Desulfococcus sp. | reverse complement strand
AGGATGTCACCGGCGTCATGTCCGGCATGGCAGGCATCCACGACGGAAAGAACCCGGTATCGCCGCGTGAAGCGAACGAGGCCGTGGGCGGTCTTTCCGTTCGGTGTATTGAAGGCCCCCTCGCAATAGACAATGGCGTTTGCTTCCGGCTGCATCAGCTTTTCCTCCCCGTCAGAACGACGACATAGCGGTCATTGGCCAGCGGCTGCTCCTGGTGGTGGTCGATCATGGCGATGAGCCCCGCTGTCGAAGCCGGAAGGACATCGAGCCCCTCCCGCTCCCGAATGAGGCGGGAGAAGCGACGCATCTTCCGGTCGGTGGCGTTGCCCGCCCATCCGCGGGTCTCCCGGATGGCGCTCAGGGTCTGCTCCCCGTCGATGGCGTGCCAGTTGATGAGCGGCTCGTTGATGCTCGTCTCCCGGATGGACTCGGGCCGCAGGTCTTCGCACCGGGGCGTGTTTCTGAGGAACGCCCGAACGATGGGATTCTTCCGGTAGGAGGAGCCCGCCACGATCCGGGGCATCCGCGAGGTCTTGCCCCGTCGGTAGAGGCTGAGGAATCCCTTGTAGATCCCCGCGAGGGTGGTCCCGTTCGAGACCGGCGCGGCGACCACCAGGGGGGCGTCCCGGAGCTCGTCGTAGATTTCATAGGAGATGCGGCCGTAGGCCTGCAGCTGCAGCAGCGTGTTGTCTCCGCCTGGATTGGCGTCATAGATCTCCTCCCGGGCGGCCCGCTCGGATGAAGCGGCAACGGCCCGCTCGTAGTCGCTGCCTTCGCGGACGATCTCGGCCCCGAGGGCGGCCATCTCCTTCACCCGCCGGGTGTGGTAGCCTGCGGGGATGTAGATGATGCACCGGAGCCCGGCGAATGATGCCGCCAGGGCCACGGCCACCCCGTAGTTGCCGCAGGTCGCCATGGTAATGGCGTCAAACCCCCGCCGGAGGGCGTCCATGGCCTGGGAGAAGGCGATGCGGTCCTTCTGGGTTCCGGTTGGGTTGCCGCCCTCGAATTTGAGGTAGATCTGGCGGAGGCCCATCTCCCGCTCGATGTTCCGGGCGCGGACCAGCGAGGTGTCGCCCACTTCGGAGTCGATGATGTCTTCATAGGCCTCGAGCCTGGCTTCCAGAGGGGCGGCGGTGTCTGCGGCCATCTTCCGCTGGGCGTCGACATACCGCGTAATCTCCTCAATATGCCCCGTGGCCCCGTCCATCAGGTTGTGGCGAACCGCCTCGTCCGCGTCTGAGGTCTCCTGGTGCATCTTCCTCCTATGTTTCCGGCGGGATTGCCGGATGTTCGGGAAACGAAAGCGGCCGTGTCAGGACGGGAAGATGTACTGCCCGACCTGGTAGACGGCTATCGATAGGCCGAAGGCCATCAGGGTGGTGTAGGTCATGCTGAAAAGCGCCCACCCCCATGAAGACTCCCGGGCCATGGCCACCACGGTGACAAAGCAGGGTGCGTAGAGCATTACGAAAATAATGACGCTGAGTGCCGTAAGCCGGCTCCAGGCCGGGTCCTGCCGCAGTCGGTTGGAGAGGCTTCCCTGCGATGCTTCGCCGACGTCGCTCATGGCATAGGCCGTCCCCAGGGTCGACACGATGACCTCTTTGGCTGCGAATCCTCCCAGAAGAGCGATGTTGGTGCGCCAGTCAAACCCGGCCAGGAGGGTGACGGATTCCAGGGCGCTCCCAAGGCGGCCGGCAAAGGAGTGTTTGAGGGCCGCCTCGGCTTCCAGTCCATCAATTCTCAGGAGCTCCCGCCCGGCTGCTGCCGCCGCTGCCGGGTCCGGTTTGGCGGGGAGGGCGCTCTGCACCGCCGTCCGCTGCCGCGCGAAATCCTGCAGCGTCGCCTCGGGCAGCGAGGGAAATGTCATGAACGACCAGATGATGATCGAAATGGCCAGGATGACGGTGCCGGCCTTCTTGGCGTACTGCCACGCGCGCTCCCAGGTGTGGATGCAGAGGCCCTTGAGGGTGGGCAGGCGGTAGGGCGGCAGCTCCATGACAAAGGGGGTCGCCTCCCCGCGGATGATCGTATTTCTCAGGACCCACGCCACGACGAGGGCGGTCATCCAGGAGCCGATGGTGATCCAGAAGAGAACCGTGGCGGCGGAGCCCTTGAAAAAGGCGCCTCCCAGGAGGAGGAAGACCGGGACCTTTGCCCCGCAGGGCATGAACGGCGCCGTGAGGAGGGTCGCCAGCTTCTCCTTGGGGCTCCTAAGGGTCCGGGCGCCCATTACGCCGGGCACTGCACAGCCGCCGGGGATGCCTCCGGCCACGATGAAGGGCATGACCGAGCATCCGTGAAGACCGAAGATCCGCAGGACCCGGTCCATCATGTAGGCCATCCGGGCCATATAGCCCGAGTCTTCGAGGAAGGCGATGCCCAGGAACATGACCATGATGAGCGGCACGAATCCGAGCACCCCGCCGACCCCCGCGATGACGCCGTCCACCAGCATCGACTGGAGCAGCCCCGGGGGCGTCAGGCGGGTGACGACGTCTGCGAGCCAGGCGAAGAAGGCCTCGAGCCATTCCATGGGGACCGTACCGAAGGTGAAGGTGACCATGAACATGCCGTAGAGCACCCCGACCATCAGGAGGGGACCGATGAAGCGGTGGGTCAGGATCCGGTCGATCTTGTCCGTGAAGATGATGCGCTCCTGGTGGCCCCGCTGGACGAGCACCCCCTGCTTGGTGACCGAAGCGATATAGCCATAACGGTAGTCGGCGATGATGGCTTCGGGGATCGTGTCGAGGGTCACCTTGCAGTGCTCGGTGACGCGCCTCGCCATGCGTTCGAGGGCCTCGCCGATGTCTCCAGCCCGGGCGCCCATCGATCGGATCTGCACGTCGCCTTCGAGATACTTGAGGGCCAGCCAGCGCGGGGGATAGCTGTCCGTCAGGAATTCAGCCCCGCGGATCAGGTCGGTCATTTCCTGGAGGACCGGGTCGATGTCCGGGCCGTAGGAAATTTCGAGGGGTTTCCATCGGGAGTCGTCGCCGTGGATCCTTTCAAGGGCGCTTTCGATCAGCTGGTGTTTGCCCTCGCCGCTTCGGGCCACGGTCTCCACCACCGGAGTACCCAGGAGCTGCGACAGCCTTGCGGTGTCGATCTTCTTGCCGCTCTTTCGAACCTCGTCCATCATGTTGAGGGCCAGGACCAGGGGGACCCCGAGTTCCATGAACTGCACGGCGAGATAAAGGTTCCGCTCGAGGCTGTTGGCGTCGACGATGTCAATGACCAGCTGGGGCCTTTCGTTGACGAGATAGTCGCGTGCGACCAGCTCTTCCTGGGAGTAGGCGGTCAGGGAATAGGTGCCGGGAAGATCGACGATGTTGAGGCGATACCCGTCTGCCTGAAGGTAGCCCTCACGCTTTTCTACGGTGACGCCGGGATAGTTGCCGACACTCTGCCGCGCGCCCGTGAGGGCATTGAACATGGTCGTTTTTCCGGCATTGGGGTTACCTGCAAGGGCAATGTTCAACGTCTTCGTCACAAGCGCCTCCGGCAACCTCCACGGTAATATAGTCCGCCTCGTTGTTTCTGAGTGACAGGGTGAAATCCCTCAGCCGAAGCGCAACCGGATCCTTCAGTGGCGCCCGTCCGACCACGGTAATCTGAGTGTTGGGGATGAGCCCCATGTCCCGGATCCGGCGGCCCAGTTCCCCCTGGGCCTTGACCGATCGGATCGTCCCGCTCTGGTTGACCGCCATTTCACGCAGGCGGCAGATTCTGCGGCGGCAGGGCATGCCTGGCGCTGTGCTGCGGGCAGCCGCCCGGCACTGGCCGTTTCCGTTGGATGGGGGAACCGCCTTTATGCCGTTGGCCTTCAGGACCTGGATCCGTGAGGCCATCTTCTGGCAGAGCGTCAGGCGTGCGCCGTAGCTCTCGACAATGATCGGACGCCTTGGAATGTTACTGATGACCGTCACCTCCATGCCCGGCACCAGGCCCATGGCCGCCAGCCGGCACTGCAGGCTGCAGCCGCCGTCCACAGCGAGGAGCTTCACGCGCTCACCATTTGGAATCTCCCTTAATTGCATGATTTCCGCTGCCCTTTGTAACGTTATCGATCAAGAATCTTGGAACTCCGCTCCCGGCGACGGGATGATATCGTATCTCACTATATTCATGGTGAATGCCCTATTTACGCCGGGGGAAGAGACTTGTCAAATAATATTTGTCCCATCAAACTCATATCGGGTCATACAGATAAAATAAATCATCCATTCCGGATGCCAATATAATATCCTCGGAATTTCAACGCAAATAAATATTGAAGGATGCTCGCTGTTGGCGTATAATATTTTATATATCTATTTTCAGTCGCCGTCGCTCGCAGGCGGCCGGACCAGCTCCCCTCCGGCCCTCCGCCCCGGAACCATTGATTGTTGCGCCGCGGCACCCACGATCCCGAACCGACAGGGCAGAGGTCGAACGCCATGGAACTTCATTTGGATGAGCATGATCATGATGTGGAGGCCAACATCAAGGTTTACCATGACCTGATGGCCAGCAAGGTCCGCGACATCCTCCTGGTGTCCACGCCCTACGATGCCTTCATCCTGGAGGAGGATGGCAGCCTGGCGACCAAGATCATCAATGAATACCGCGGCCTCAACCTGAGCCGCCCGCCCCGGATCACCAAGGCCTCCTCCGCCGATGAAGCGCTGGCGCTCCTGAACCGGACATCCTTTGACCTGGTCATCGTCATGCCCAACCTCGAAGATATGGACACCCATCTGCTGGTGGCGAAAATCCGGTCTTTGCAGGCGGGCCTGCCGGTGATCCTTCTGGCCCATTCCGTGGCGGACATCGAAGAGGACGCCGAGACCTGCCGGGTGATCGACAACCAGTTTGTCTGGTCCGGGAACTCCGAGCTTCTCATGGCGCTGGTGAAATCGGTGGAGGACGAGCTCAACGTCGAGAAAGACACCCGCTCCGCCATGGTCCGGGTGCTCATCCTGGTCGAAGACTCGCCCGTCTACCGTTCTTTTTTCCTGCCGCTGATCTATAAAGTAGTGGTTCGACAGACCCTTTCGGTGATCGAGGACACCCTCAACGAGGAGCACCGGCTGCTCAAGATGCGCGCCCGCCCAAAAATCCTGGTGGCCGAGAACTACGAGGAGGCCATGGCGCTTTTCGAGCGCTTTGAGCCCTACGTTTTCGGCGTGATGTCGGACACCCGGTTTTCCATGGACTGCCGTATTACGCCTGACGCCGGCGTTATTTTCCTTTCGAAGATCAAGGAGAGGGTGCCTTACCTTCCCCTCCTCCTGCTCAGCAACGAACCCGAAAACCGGTCCAGGGCCGAAGCCGTGCAGGCGGTTTTCATCGACAAGAATTCACCCCACCTCCATGCGGAAATCGAAGAATTCTTCCGGGATTATCTCGGATTCGGAGACATGATCTTCCGCCTGCAGGACCGCACCGAGGTCGGCCGTGCCGCCAATCTGGGCGAGCTCGAACGCCTTCTGCCAAAGCTTCCCGATGAACCCATCGCCTACCACGCCGAGCGAAACCACTTCTCCAACTGGCTCATGGCCCGTTCCGAGATTTATCTGGCCTCCAAATTCGGCAAGGTCCAGGCATCGGAGTTCAAGAGCGTCGACGATATGCGGCGCTACATTGTCGACAACATTCACCAGTTGCGGCGCTGCCGCCAGAAGGGGTTGGTGATCCAGTTCTCGGAGCGGCGCTTCGACCCCGGCATCATGGACTTCGTCAAGATCGGAAAGGGATCCCTGGGGGGCAAGGCGCGCGGGCTGGCGTTCATCTCGAGCCTGCTTCACCAGACCCCTGAAATTCGGCGCCGCCATCCCGACGTCAATATGGTCGTCCCCCGCACGATGGTGATCGCCACCGACGCCTTCGAGGCCTTTATCGCCCTGAACGGCCTGGAGGCCTCCAAGGTATGCGACTGCGGCGACGACGAGGTCCGGGCGCGGTTTCTGGCGGGCCGGATTCCCGAGGAGTTCGCCGCCGCGATCACCGCCTTCCTCCGGAAGGTCGAGGGGCCGCTCTCGGTCCGGTCGTCCTCGCTGCTCGAGGACGCCCACGTGCAGTCCTCGGCAGGCCTCTATCAAACATACATGATCCCCAACAATCATGAAGATTTCACCGTCCGCCTGGCGCAGCTCACCACCGCGGTCAAGCTGGTCTACGCCTCGACATTCTTCAAGCGGCCCCTCGCCTTTGCCCGGGGGCTCTCCAAACAGTTCCAGGAGGACAGCATGGCGGTCATCGTCCAGCAGCTGGCGGGCGGCGTCTACGGGGATTTCTTCTATCCGGCCATCTCCGGGACGGCCCAGTCGCACAATTTCTATCCTGTGGGCGGAATGACGCCGGAGGACGGGATCGCCAGGATCGGCCTGGGGCTGGGGATGATCATCGAGGACAACGAGGCGCCCCTGCGCTTTTCGCCGAGATACCCGAATGTGCTTCCCCAGTTTTCGACGGTCGACGATATTCTGACCAATGCGCAGCGTTATTTTTATGCCCTGCGGGTGGGCAGCATATCCGAATCTTTCGATCTGGTCGGGGAGAGCGTCGTGGAGCGGCGGGAGGTCGACGATGCCGGGGACGAGTTTCCGGTGCGCAGCCTGGTCAGCACCTATGTGCCGGAGGAGCACCGGATCCGCGACAGCGCCTGGGTGGCCGGACCCAAGGTGCTGACCTTCGCACCGGTTCTCAAGCATGGGGTCTTCCCCCTTGCCGGGATTCTGGTCGACCTGCTCGAGCTGGGGCGGAAGGGGATGGGGGGGGCGGTGGAGATTGAATTTTCGGTCCACCTGAACGAACAGGGACGCCACACCTTCTTTCTTCTCCAGCTGCGGCCCATGTCATCGGACGAGGAGTTCCAGGATGTGGCGATCACACCGGCCGAGATTGCAGGGGCCTTCTGCTACTCCTCCCATGCCATGGGTCACGGCCGGAACCGCCGGATGGCCGATATCGTCGCCGTTAAAACCGATGGCTTCGACCGTTCCGCCACCCGGGAGATCGCCCGGGAGATCGGCCTCGTGAACGCCGCCCTCGCCGGCGAAGGCCGGCCGTATCTCCTGGCCGGTCCGGGACGCTGGGGCTCCGCCGATCCCTGGCTGGGGATCCCGGTCGGCTGGAAGGAGATATCCGGCGTGGGGGCCATGATTGAAATGCGGGACGGC
>CAJXSB010000240.1 GCA_913060435.1 uncultured Desulfococcus sp. | reverse complement strand
GCCGAAGCCGACGTCCAGACATGCCCGGAGACCGGCGAGGAAGAATATGACGAAGAGCTTTTCGAGATTTTTATCGAACACCTCCGGGAAAATCTCGGCCGGATACGCGACAAAATCGCTGCTGCAGAACCAGCCTCCCCCATGGTCGATATCCTTCAAGGATGCCTGCCGGCGTTGTCGGCGCTCCATTCTTCGGCCAACTACATGGACTACGAGACCATTGCAGACATCCACAGCGCTTGGCAGTGCCAGATCGAGCACGCCATCAAAGCACTGGAACAGGAAGCCCCGGTCGCCTTCCAAACACCCGACGGAATGGAATCCGACCCGGCTTCCGGCATGAATGCCTATATTGACGCCCTGATCCAGCGCTTTCCCCAGTTGGCCGATCTCCGGATGGAAGGCCGGAGAGCAACAACCGACAGCCGCCCGAACGATACGGCCGCGCCGTTGACCGAACCATCCCCTGCTGATGCGGCGCCGGAAAGACCGGATGCCGTGCCGCTCCGCCAGGTGGATACGGCAGCGCCGGCCCCGGCTGGAAATTTCAAGGGGCTTTTTGACGAGCTGGACAGCGTATTCGCCGGCTCGGCCCCGGAAGCAAGCGAACCGCCTCAATTTGAGGATATTTTCGAAGACAACCAGGCAGCCGTCGAAGCACGCCTGGCAGCCCTGTCCACCAAAGCACCCCCGGACGGCCCGCCGGATGAAGATCCGCCGCCCCCGATCGATTCATCCATCTCTGAAGTACCCGGGACAAGGAGCGGTGCCTGCGGCAATGACGCCTCTGGGGAGAGCGAAGCCCGGGCGCCAAAGCAGGATGATGCGGACCGCTCCGCCGCCTCCGGGACCGAAAGAAGCGTATCCCAATCCTCGTCGCCGAAGCCGGACGCCCCTCCCGAACTACAGCTCGTTCCCCCGATCGACCTCGCAGCGCCCAGCCCTCCCCGGGAAGATCCCAGCGACGGTTCTGCGCTGCCGGCGGCAGAGACGGCCACCCCGGCAGAACAGCCCCCGCACGCCGAGGCGCCGATCGAAAAAGCCGTCAAACAGAGCATCCGGGTCGACGCCGGCAAGATCGATGCCTTGATGAATCAGGTGGGGGAACTGGTCGTCAGCCGGGCATGGTTCTCCCAGCTCCATCAGGAGATGCGGCTGCTGCAGGATCATCTCAAGGAAAAGGTCGGCCTGGAACAGCGGGAAATGAAGCCGGTCAAGGCATTGACCTTCCGGATCAGCGAAGCCATCGTCGCCCTGAGCCGTGCGTCGAACGAGCTTCAAGAGGGGGTGATGAAGGTCCGGATGCTTCCCATTGCCCAGCTCTTCAACCGGTATCCCCGGCTGGTGCGGGACCTGGTTCACGACGCCCCCAAGCAGGTCCACCTGGAGATCATCGGGGAGGAGACCGAACTGGACAAGATGGTCATCGAGGAGATCTCCGACCCCCTGATCCATTTGATCCGGAACGCCGTCGACCACGGCTGCGAAACCATCTCCGAGCGACTGGCGGCAGGAAAGCCCGAAGAGTGCCGCCTCAACCTTCACGCCTACCACGAGAGCAACCATGTCGTGATCGAAATCGCAGACGACGGACGGGGTATCGACCCGGAGGTGGTCCGGCGGACCGCCCTCCGGCGGGGGATCGCGGCACCGGAAGAGCTGGACCGCATGAGCCGACGGGAGCTTCTGGAGATGATCATGAAGCCGGGCTTTTCCACTGCAAGAGAAGTGACCAAGGTCTCGGGACGCGGCGTCGGCATGGACGTCGTCCGTAAAAACGTGGAGAAGCTCGCCGGCAGCATCGAAATCGACTCCCGGGTCGGCGAAGGAACGCGCTTCCGCATCAAAATTCCATTGACCCTGGCCATCATCCAGGCGCTCCTGGTCCGGGTGGGGGAAGAGATGTTTACCATCCCCCTCACCGCTGTCGAGGAAACACTCCGGATTTTCCAGGAGGATATCACCACCATCGAGGGCGTCGAGTGCATCTATCTTCGAAACAGCACCCTGTCTCTGCTGCGCCTCTCCCACCTGTTCGGCATCCCGTCGGCATCCACCGACGTTCAAAAGGGCTTTGTCGTCGTGGTCAACACGGGGATGCGGCGGGTTGGCCTGGTGGTGGATGCCCTCATCGGCCAGGAAGAGACGGTAATCAAGCCGCTGGTCGACTATCTGCAAGAAAGCAGCGGATTCTCGGGAGCGACCATTCTCGGCGACGGGCGGATCTCTCTGATCCTCGATGTACATGAACTGATCAAGCTATCCATCGGCAGCCATCAGCGGATAAAACACCGCAGAAGCATGCCCGCCCCTGACGGCGGGGGGATGGGCCGGACGCCCTATGCCGCTGCCTCCGCCAGGCCCTTCTGACGGTTCAAGACGCCATCCCCGTGGATCCGGCGCCACGTGGCAGCCCCTTCAACACTGTTTCAGGGCCGGATTGAATTCTGGAGTCAACATGGAAAAAACCATCAAGGTTCTCGTCGTGGATGACACCTCTTTCATGCGGAAAGCGGTCACGCGGATATTAGAGACCGATGAAGGCATCAAGGTGGTGGGAACCGCACGCAACGGACGCGAAGCCCTTGAAAAGGTGAGGGTGTTGGCGCCGGATGTGGTGACCCTCGACATGGATATGCCCATCATGGACGGCCTGACCGCCATGCGGCATATCATGATCGAATCGCCCTGCCCGATCGTGGCGCTGAGTTCACTCTTCCGCGACGGTACCGTCACCTTTGATGCCTTGCGGCTCGGGATCGTCGACTTCGTGCCCAAGCCCTCTGGAGCGGTCTCCCTCGATATCGATGCGGCCAGGCAGCAGCTGATTGACCGGGTCAAGATCGCCTGCGCCGTGAACCTCTCCAATGTCAGGCGGGTCCGGCTCCGGGAAGACTGGTCTCAGGAGATGGAGCTGGATCGGCTGTACGGATTCCAGCCCCTGGCGTATGTGATCGTCATCGGAACCACGCTGACCGGACCCAATACCATCATCCGGCTCCTGTCCAGGCTTTCCCCTGGGCTTCCGGCCGCCGTAATCGTCCATCAGGAGATTTCCCCCAAAATTATGGACGCCTTCGCGGCGGAATTCAACCGACACGTTCCCTGGCGGATCGAGGCGGCCCAGGACGGTATGGCCGTTGAGCAGGGCGTCTGCTATATCGGCACCAACGAACGGAGCCTGACCCTGGAATTGAACGAGAGCGGCGAGGTACGCCTCTTTTCCGGAGCCGCCGGGCCCGATCCCCTCAATGCCTTTTTTTCATCGGCAGCCGAAATCTTCGGGAGGAACACCATCGGACTTCTCCTGACCGGCATCGGCAACGACGGCGCCCAGGGGTTTGCCAGAATAAAGGCGCACCGCGGCACCACCATCGTTCAGGACAGACAGTGCTGCGTTTTTCCCAACCTGACCGACCATGCCATCCGCAAGGGCGTGGTCGACCTGATTCTCGACGAACGGCAGCTGCCCCGCACCCTCGAAGCCCTGGTGACATCATGACTCCGAAACGACCCTTCGCACCACCGAAGACCATTATTCCCGTTGCCAGCGGGAAAGGCGGCGTCGGTAAGAGCCTCTTCTCGGCCAATCTCGCCGTTGCCCTGGCACGGATGGGACATTCGACCATCGCCGTGGATCTCGATCTCGGCGGCGCCAACCTCCATACCTGCCTGGGCATGCCCAATGCCCTGCCGGGCATCGGGGATTTGCTGAAGTCCAACACCGGCAAGGCAACAGACCTCCTGGTCCAGACCCCCATCCCCCAGCTCAGATTTCTCCCGGGCGACGGGCAGGCGCCGTTCATGGCCAATCTGTCCCATGGGCAGCGCGTCCGTCTGATCCGCGCCGTCCGAGACCTCCCCGCCCGGTATGTCATCCTGGACCTCGGTGCGGGAACATCTTTCAACACACTGAATCTTTTTGGCATTTCGACATCCGGCATCGTGGTCACGACCTTCGAGACCACCGCGGTCATGAACAGCATGATGTTCCTCAGAAATTTTATCTTCCGGATGCTTTCAGGGATCGCCTGCAAGGATGAAAAGACGTTCTCGAGACTGCTGGAAGCCTTTGAGCAGCCCGGCAACGACGGCACGACGACCCTTCAGGGGCTGACCGCCATCCTGGAAAGCGTCAACCCCGCGCTTGCTGCTTCGGCCGCCCAGTTCTGCGGCCGTTTCCGGCCCAGAATCGTCTTCAACATGGGCGACCATCCAGATGAACTGGCCGTGCTGCACAAAATTACCGCCGCCTTGAAAAACGGGCTTTCAATGGCGCCGGAATACCTCGGCTTTCTCTTCCATGATCATGAGGTCCGACAAGCCGCTAAAAACCGCGAAACCCTTCTGATCCACCGGCCCTCCTGCAGCTTCTCCAGTGGAATGGTCCGCATCGCCGAACGGGTCGACCGTGCGTGGGACGGCCCGATGCCCGACAGTCCGGCCCGCCTGGTCCAGGAGACCCGGGCGGCGTACACCACGATGGCGCGTTACGCCCCATGGGAAAAGGCCGCAGGGTGACGATATCCGTCAGCGCGGATGATGCTGTACCGAGCATATGATTGGAATGGGGTTCGATCTACGTTCATCGGAAAGACATGAGAGGTCTATGCAATACGGTGATCCAAAGGTGCTGCTGGTAGACGACGACAGGACCACACGCGAATTGATGCGCCAAGTCCTGTCCGAAGACAGGAGCCGTTACGAAACCACCTGCGCGGCCGGAGCTGCGGAGGCCATCGGACTTCTGGAGCGGGCCCGTTTCCATCTGGTGGTTGCAGAGATCCATATGCCCGGCATATCCGGGCTGGACCTGCTCGCAAACATCAGGGCGCACTGGCCCCACATCAAGATGATCCTCATGACGGCCGATCCCGCCCCAATGCTGCGGGAGGCGACCCAGCAGCGTGCCGGCCTCCGGTTCTTCAGAAAGCCGATCCTGATGGAGGAGCTGCGGCGACTGGTCGCCAGTGAAATCGGTCATCCTGATGATGCGGCCAATAGTGCCGCCCGCCTCACCAAACTCCGCCTCCGGCATTTCATTCAGATCTGCTGCACCGCCGGAGCCAGCACCGTCATCCAGGTTCGAAAAAAGGCGGCCACCGGCGCCATCTTCATTCAGAATGGAGAGATCCGTCACGCCCGGTGCGGCTGCCTGACGGGAGTGGACGCTTTTTACGATATTTTCTCCTACGAGAGCGGCAGATTTGAGACCCTGGGAAAAACACCTCCCTTCGACGCCACCATCGATCACCCCTGGGAGCACCTGTTAAAGGAGGGGCTGCACCGACGCAGCAAGGCCCGGGATGAACAGCCCACGCTGCAATGCGACATCGGCGATGCAACGGATCTGCCGGAATCCTTCTGCAATGAATCGGACGGCGGCGCTGTGGCCGGCGAACGCCGCTCCACGATTTTGCCGGTCGATCCAGAGTCGCTCTTACCGGATGAAGCCGCCGTCAACGACGAATGCAGGGTTGCCGCCGCGGCATCGTGCCGCGACTGCGTTCGTCTGCTGGTCGTCGACGACTCCCCGCTGATGCGCCATATCCTCACCAATATCTTTTCCGCTGCGCCCCATATCCAGGTCGTGGGGGAGGCGGAAAACGGCGCAGCGGCCCTGTCGATGATTCCCGAAATCGACCCGGACGTGGTTACCCTGGACATCAATATGCCGGTCATGGATGGCCTGACAGCGCTGAAGCACATCATGATCCGGCACCCCCTGCCCACCATCATGTGCAGCACCCTCACCCGGGAAGGCCAGAAAGTGACCTTCGACACCCTCAAGTTCGGCGCTGTCGATTTCATCCACAAGCCGTCCAGCCGCCTCGCATCCAACCTCGAAGCCCAGTACCAGGCCATCATCGACAAGGTCACCCTGGCATCTGCGGTCGACATGGATGCCGTCCGGTTCCTGAAAAGAAAAAAAAACGGCGCCGCACCCGGGAGCGCCGTCCGTCCGGAGAGCCTCGCACATGTCTGCGCCGTCGGCGCCTCCGAGGGTGGCTACGGCGCCCTGCTCAAGTTTGTGCCGTTTCTCCGCCGGGACCTCCCTGCCGCATTCCTGCTCATCATTCATGATGCACCGGCCAATGTCCTGGCCTTCACGCGCTACCTCAACCGTGAAAGCGCCATCCGGGTCCAGCGGGCCGTTGACGGCGCCCCCATCAAGCCAGGCGTCTGCTATGTGGCCGCGGGCACGGACTACATGACCGTGCTCCCCCGGGAAGCATCGGGGTATCAGATCCATCTCCATACCGCCCCTTTTCCGGGACGCCGGGGCGGCATCAACATGCTGATGCTCTCCCTCGCGGAAGCAATGCCCCGCCGCGCCGCCGGCCTGATCCTCTCCGGCGGCGGCGATGACGGCGCCGAAGGCCTTGGTGAAATCCAACGGCGACAGGGCATGGCCATGGTTCAGGCGCCGGCAGCCTGCCTCTACAAGGAGATGCCCCGGGCCGCACTGGAAAAAACGCCCCAGGCCGAAGTGCTCCCGGACCATCACCTGGCCGGGGAGATCAACCGCCGCTGGGGATGAAAGACCGCCGCCGGACCGGTCTGTTGACGCTCCGCCACCCTTCTGATATATCTCACGGTCTCCGGCGCCAGGGGTGCCGGAACAAATATCCACCCCATTCCAGAGGATCACCGTGAACCAGAAACCCCTAGAGACACTCGACGGCATCATCACGTCCCTGAGAGGCGAAAATGGCTGCCCCTGGGACAGAAAGCAGACACCGGAGAGCATCGGCGTCTACCTCATCGAGGAGGCCCATGAACTCCTTGAAGCCATTGAATCCAGCGACCCCGAAGAGATTTGCGAGGAGCTGGGCGACGTCCTGTTTCAGGTGCTGTTCATTGCAAAGTTCTTTGAAGAAAAAGGGCTGTTCAGCATTGAATCCGCTGCAAGGAAAAGTGCGGAAAAGATGATACGGCGCCATCCCCATGTGTTTGGAGAGGTTGCCATCACTGAAGCCGAGGCGGTCCGCCAGCAATGGCACGAAATCAAGAAGCAGGAAAAGAAAAACCTTTCCGCCCAGCGCTCCATCCTCGACTCCGTTCCCCGGAACATGCCGGCCCTGATGCGGGCCTATCGCATCTCCGAGCGTGCGGCCCGGACGGGATTCGACTGGGACGACATCACCGGTGTCATGGGCAAGGTGGAGGAGGAATGGTCCGAGCTGAAATCCGAAATGGACAGAAACGGAA